>NZ_JBRCLD010000014.1:0-5284 GCF_053487655.1 Thermaurantiacus sp.
CCTTCACATAATTATAGTTGCCCGAGAAGACCGCCACGCGAAGCGGGCGGCCCGCGGGGCGTCGCTGCTGTTGCATCGCCTCCGCCATAGTGGGGCCCGCGCCAGGGTCAACGGGCTGTAAAAAAACTTACAACCGTAGAATCGCTCCACGTTGCAGATTCTTTCCTTTTTATTCCGTGTGTTAGTTCCGACCAGCGGCAAGCGGGGCAGAACGGAACCTGGATCATGTGTCGGCAGGGACAACAGCACGCCAGAATGTTACGTCTCTATCATGCAGAAAAACATGGGTTAATTCCTGTTGCTGGCTTGGCACGAAAATTGCAGGGCAGAGGAATGTCGGTCCAGCTTTCATGCCTGGATTCGACGGGAGGAGGCATGATAATGCGATATCTTCTTCTCGCGGCGACCGCGGTCGCCGTGGCGTCCGGCTCGCCCCTGCTCGCGGCCGGCACCATCACCAGCGGACCGTTCGTGGTCGGAATCGGAACCCATGGCGAACTCTGGGACCCGATCAGCGGGATCGGATTCCGTCGCCTTGCCGACGGCTACGACCCGCTCGCCCTCGGAACCCCGCGCGACAGCTGGGGGGTCACGACCTCGCTCGGCTCCGCCTGGGCCGACCAGAGTTTCGTCGGCCCGAGCGGGATCGTCAGCACCACCCACGTCTTCCTTGGCGCAAGCGCGACCACGCACACCGTCACCGCGGTGGGGGTCGATGTGCACCAGCTCTACACCTTCCCGCTGCCGCACATCGTCCGGATCGACCACCGGATCGTCAACACCACGCGGGAACCGCTCCGGCTCCTGTTCCAGCGCAACTGGGACGTCGACATCGCCCCGACCACCTTCTTCGAGAACAGCTTCGGGCCGATTTTCCCACCAGGGCTTAACGTGATCGACTCGAGCTACTACGGCTTCGAGCATCCGGACCCGGCAGTCCCCTACGGCTTCAGCTGCTTTGCCGGCTGCAACAGCGCCGGCGATCTCGGCGGGGGAATCAAGCTGGGGCTCGGGATCCTGGGCCCGAGCCAGAGCATCGCCTTTACTTATTGGTACGGGATCAACAAGGCAGCTTGGGACGGTCCCGTCGGCCAGAATGTCGACAGCCTGCTGCTCGATGCCTTCTCGGTTGGCTCGGGCTACAACATCGCCACCCAGAGCATGGATGCCGGGCTCTGGTTCGCGCCATTGGACCCGACAGGGAAGGTGCGCGGCCGCAACTCCGCCTTCATCGGGGTCGCCTACATCCCCGAGCCTGCAACCTGGGCAATGCTGATCGCCGGTTTCGGGCTGGTAGGCTTCGCCGCCCGCAGGCGCCGGGCCGCACAGGCGAACGTCACCGCCTGACGCGCGAAGGGGGTCCGCCAGCCAAAGGCTGGCGGGCCCTTCCTGTTATTCCGCCGCCTCGCTTGCAGCCGCGAGGGCCGCCTGCTGGGCGCGTAGTGCCGCATCGCGCGCCGACGCCGCGACCCGGAGACGCTCCATCGCGGCGCCGGTGCCAGCGGGGATGAGACGGCCGACGATCACATTTTCCTTGAGCCCATCGAGCCGATCGACCTTGCCCTGCACCGAGGCTTCGGTCAGCACCCGGGTCGTCTCCTGGAAGGAGGCAGCGGAGATGAAGCTTCGCGTCTGGAGCGACGCCTTGGTGATACCAAGCAGCACGGGCTTTGCTTCCGCCGGGCGCTTGCCCTCGGCCTCGAGCTTGCGGTTGACAGCATCGAGCTCGTCCTTGTCGACCTGCTCGCCCTTCAGGAAGGTCGAATCGCCATCGTCGGTGATCTCGACCTTCTGGAGCATCTGGCGGACGATGACTTCGATGTGCTTGTCGTTGATCTTGACCCCCTGGAGCCGGTAGACTTCCTGGATCTCAGCGCAGAGATATTCGGCAAGCTTCTCGACTCCAAGCACGTCGAGAATGTCATGCGGGTTCGCTGGACCATCGACCAGGAAATCGCCGCGACGCACAAGATCACCTTCCTGGACTGCGATGGTCCGGCCTTTGGGAAGCAGATATTCAACTGGCTCCGAGCCATCCTCAGGCCGGAGGATGAGCCGCTTCTTGGCCTTATAGTCCTTCCCCATCTCAACCCGGCCATCGACTTTGGCGATGATGCCATGATCCTTGGGCACGCGGGCTTCGAACAGCTCGGCCACGCGCGGCAGGCCCCCGGTAATGTCGCGGTTCTTGGCGGCCTCTCGCGGGATCCGGGCGAGCACGTCCCCGGCTTCGACTTCCTGTCCTTCCAAGACCGAGAGGATGGCACCGACCGGCAGCAGGAAGCGCCCAGCCTCGCCAGAGGCTGCGTCAAGAAGGGTGATCCGGGGCCGCAGCTCCTCCTTGGCACGGGACTTGAACTCGGAGACGACTCGGTTCGAGATGCCTGTGGTCTCGTCCACTTCCTCGCGCAGCGTCTGCCCATCGACCAGGTCCTGGAACTTGACCTTCCCGGCACGGTCGGTGATGATCGGCCGCGTAAACGGGTCCCAGTCGGCGAGCCGGTCACCCTTCTTCACTTGCTGCCCCTCGGTCACGGACAGGAAGGCACCGAAGGGGATCTTGTGGCTCGACCGCTCCCGCCCGTCGGCATCCACCAGTACGATTTCACCTCCAGTCGGCGCCATGGCAATCAGGCGGCCGCGGCTGTCGGTCAGCGTTGGCAAGTTGCGGAACATCACCCGGCCATCGACAGGCGCATCCACCGAGGACTGCTCCGAGACTTGGGCAGCACCCCCGATGTGGAAGGTGCGCATGGTAAGCTGGGTGCCTGGCTCGCCGATCGACTGGGCTGCGATGACGCCGACCGCCTCGCCGATATTGACTGGCGTCCCGCGCGCCAGATCGCGCCCATAACAGGTCGCGCACACGCCCCGCTCGGCCTCGCAGGTGAGTGGGCTGCGCATCTTCACTTCGACGACTCCGGCCTCTTCGATCAGCCGCACCTTCGCTTCGTCAAGAAGCGTGTCTCGTGCAAAGAGCAGCGCACCCGTCTTGGGATCAAGAACATCTTCGGCAAGAGTCCGCCCGAGGATCCGCTCGCCAAGCGTGACAATGGTGGATCCTCCCTCGACAATCGCTCGGGTGACGAGTCCGCGGAAAGTGCCGCAATCGAGCTCCGAGACAACACAGTCCTGGCTCACATCCACGAGGCGGCGGGTCAGATAGCCCGAGTTGGCTGTCTTGAGCGCCGTGTCCGCAAGGCCCTTGCGGGCACCATGAGTCGAGTTGAAATATTCAAGGACGGTCAGACCCTCCTTGAAGTTGGAGATGATCGGCGTTTCGATGATTTCGCCTGACGGCTTGGCCATGAGGCCGCGCATGCCAGCGAGCTGCTTCATCTGTGCCTGGCTGCCGCGGGCGCCGGAGTGGGCCATCATGTAGATGGAATTGACGGGCTGACCCGGTCGCTGGGCCGAGATCTCCCGCATCATTTCTGCAGCCACTTCGTCGCCGCACTTGGCCCAGGCATCCACCACCTTGTTGTATTTCTCGCCCTGCGTGATGAGGCCATCCTGGTATTGCTGCTCGAAATCCTTGGCGAGTGCGCGCGTGCGGTCGACAAGTTCCGCCTTCGACTTGGGAATGACCATATCATCCTTGCCGAAGCTGATCCCGGCCTGGCAGGCATAGCGGAAGCCCAAGGCCATGATCGCGTCCGCGAACAGAACCGTCTCCTTCTGGCCAGTGTGGCGATAGACGGTGTCGATGACATCACCGATCTCGCGCTTGGTGAGCAGGCGATTGACCGTCTCAAACGGGACCTTGTGTGATTTCGGAAGGCACTCGCCGATGAGCATGCGCCCGGGCGTCGTTTCCACGCGCTTCATGTAGGTGCGCCCATCCTCGTCCGTCTGGGGCACGCGAGTGACAATCCGGCTGTGAAGCGTGACCGCGCGCGCATTCAGGGCATGGTGCACTTCCGCCATGTCAGCCAAGAGCTTGCCTTCCCCTGGCTCGCCGTCGCGCTGCATCGAAAGATAGTAGAGCCCGAGCACCATGTCCTGGCTGGGGACGATGATCGGCTTGCCGTTGGCCGGCGAGAGGATGTTGTTGGTGCTCATCATGAGCACACGCGCCTCAAGCTGGGCCTCGAGGCTGAGTGGCACATGGACTGCCATCTGGTCGCCGTCAAAGTCGGCATTGAACGCTGCACAGACCAGCGGATGCAGCTGGATCGCCTTCCCTTCGATGAGCACAGGCTCAAACGCCTGGATCCCGAGCCGGTGCAGGGTCGGCGCCCGGTTGAGGAGCACCGGATGCTCGCGAATCACTTCATCCAAAATGTCCCAGACTTCCTTGCGCTCCTTCTCGACATATTTCTTGGCCTGCTTCAGAGTCATCGACAGGCCCTTGGCGTCAAGCCGCGAGTAGATGAAGGGCTTGAAGAGCTCGAGCGCCATCTTCTTCGGAAGGCCGCACTGGTGGAGCTTCAGTTCCGGCCCCGTCACGATGACCGAACGGCCCGAATAGTCGACGCGCTTGCCGAGCAGGTTCTGGCGGAACCGGCCCTGCTTGCCCTTGAGCATGTCAGACAGTGACTTGAGCGGCCGCTTGTTGGCGCCCGTGATGGTCCGGCCTCGGCGACCATTGTCGAAGAGCGCATCGACTGCCTCTTGCAGCATCCGCTTCTCATTGCGGACGATAATGTCAGGCGCGCGCAATTCCATCAGCCGCTTCAGCCGGTTGTTGCGGTTGATGACGCGGCGATAGAGATCATTCAGGTCAGACGTTGCAAACCGCCCGCCATCCAGCGGCACCAGCGGCCGGAGCTCCGGCGGGATGACGGGAATGACCGTCAGCACCATCCACTCCGGGCGGTTGCCGCTCTCAAGGAAGCTCTCGATGATCTTGAGACGCTTGATGATCTTCTTGGGCTTCAGCTCCGACTTGGTCGTCTCCAGCTCATCCAGAAGCTCGGCCTTCTCAGCCTCGAGGTCAAGGTCTTCCAGCAGCTTGCGAATGGCTTCCGCCCCGATGCCGGCAATGAAGCTTTCCTCGCCATACTGGTCCTGGGCGTCGAGATACTCGTCCTCGGACAGTAGCTGAAGCTTCTTCAGGGGAGTCATGCCCGGCTCGAGCACGATGTAGTTCTCGAAGTAGAGGACGCGCTCGAGATCCTTCAAGGTCATGTCGAGCAGCATCCCGATCCGGCTCGGCAGCGACTTCAAAAACCAGATGTGGGCAACTGGTGACGCCAGCTCGATATGCCCCATGCGCTCGCGGCGAACCTTGGCGACCGTGACCTCGACACCGCACTTCTCGCAGATGATGCCCTTGTACTTC
>NZ_JBRCLD010000015.1:0-7066 GCF_053487655.1 Thermaurantiacus sp.
ACCCACCCCCAAACGACGCGCTACTCCTTCAGTATTGCGAGTGGAAACGACCGCCCTCGATACGTTTTGGAGGTCTGGAATCCAGAAGATAATAGCTGGCGCATTGCTCAGTCGCTGCGGCACCAGCGCAGCGATCTGGCGCATGACGCGTTTGAAGGCGAAAACGAGCCTGAAGATAGGCCAGACCGCAGGACAGACCGTCTCTCCTTCCAGGCACTCTGCCCGTGGCAAACAAATTTCCTTTCAGACCCGCGAACCACACGGTTTGGCGGAGTTTGGTCGCAGGACATTAGAGGGCTTCAGCAAACTCCCTGGGCAAATCGGAGCGTTCCCGGTACTGCTCTGTCAGGGAAAGCTTATGAAAATTCGCCAGTCCCGCCGCACCCGACTTGGACTGTTCAGGCGTTCTGGTTGGTTCGCCTGGGGCATCTCGTATGGAATCACGAGAGCCGAAACGGGTTCCTCGGAGGCGAGGCGACTTATTATCGCGATGCGGACTGGGTACTGAGGCCGGGCGATGGTTACCTTGGGCCTCAGCCAATGGCGCTCACCTCGGCTCCCGATCCTTTTGCATCCTCTGCGGTGCCCTTGACACCTGCCGATCCTCAGGCCCGTCCCATCGTGTTGGACCGTCCTTTCCGCAGTGTGGCAGAGTTGGGATACGCGTTCCGCGACTTGCCGTGGAAGACATTGGACTTTTTTTCAGATCGCAGCGCCGATGGCGCTCTGCTCGAGCTCTTTTCGGTCACAGACGAGGCCGAAGTCCTCGCAGGGGGGATCAATTTGAACTCCGCCCCGGCACCTGTGCTGCAGATGCTCTTTGACGGGATGCTCCGTGACACCTGGACCCCCTCCGAGGGAACAATCAACTCCGCATCGGCAAAGCAAATGGCCGAGGCATTCGTTAAAGCGCGCGAAAAACGCCTGCTGTCATCCCGCGCGGACCTGCCCCGCATTATTGCGGACCCCGACTTCGCATCCGCGGCTTTCACGACCGGGCAAAATTACAAACCCCAGCGGGAAGTTGTTGCCAGAGCACTTGCAGACGTCGGCCAGGTGCGCACCTGGAACCTGATGATCGATCTGATCGCCCAATCCGGGCGCCTGGTCGCCGGCGCTTCCACGCTGGCGGATTTCCGGGTGGAAGGAGAACGCCGCTTTTGGATCCACCTTGCCCTCGATCGGATCACCGGCGAAGTGATCGATTCGATTGTTGAACCTGTCTATGAATAAAACTCTGTTCATTGTTTGCCTGATCGGTGCTCTGGGAAAAAGTGCCGTCGCCCAGGTCTCAGAGGTTCCAACCGAGCGACCCCTGATGTATCCTTTGCCTGATCGGGCCTTTATTAAGATCACCTACTTTGACTCCAAGACGTCTAATCCACCGCGGAATTCGGGGGACGATGAGCTGCGGACAGAGACACCACGAATAAGGGGGCAGCAAATTTCCAAATTCGGAGACACGATGCTGTCGCGCGTCGAACTTTCCGATGGAAAAAGCTATGACACGTGGCGTGTCGATGGACGTGTTTACGCCCCAGTAGCAAATCAAAATCGGTATGTCGCCATCAGCCCAGGCTCAAACACAGACAATCCCTTCTTCCCCGATCCGTACGGAACCTTTTCGTGGGTTGGCGAAAAAACATTTGTCGGAACGGAAAAAACTGCTGACGGAGACGTCTGGATCTTCAAAGCGCCGATGACGAAAACACGAGAGCACGAACTCGGACGAATGGAACACGAGACCCGGCCCGAACCACCCCCCATCGAGGTTCGCATCTCGTCCAAAACACGGTTCCCGATCAGTCTCAAAATCGGAGATTCCTCTTATGGGATACAGATTACGCCCGGAGTACCTACATCGTTGGTTCTGCCGGAGTCTTTGAGGGAATCCCTGGTTGAGGCTCGTCAAGGCTTGGCGAGGGAAATCAGCCCGCTACCGCCCAGATAATTTTCTCTTCAATTTCGATCGGATTGCCGCGTCACGGAACGAGTGTCCCGCTTGCTGTGCACAATCGGCTTTCCCGAAGAGACCGATTTTGGCAAGCCGGGGCTTCGGTCAATGACCAACTCCCGAGTCTCACCGTTGCTGGCCACACGGATCGATACCGTAAGCGTCCGGAAACACCAGCGGACAAAGTCTTCTCCCCGACGGTAGAAAACTCCCAACCCCGACGGCAGCACCTCAAGATTGAACCCCGCTTGTCCGCAGAGATCGAACGCGTTGAGCAATTGTGTGTGCCAACGCGTCGGTCGGCACAATGGGTCAGCTCCCCCTCGCGGCGTAAAGCTCACAGTCTGGTTTTCGAAGTCCCAGTACAACATCCACAAGTTCCGCCACGCTAGCCCCTCAAAAAAAACCCTTGCCGGATCGAGCCCCGCCGCAATCAGCGCCCTTGGGTCAAAGGGACAAATGAACTCGTTCCACATGAACATGCTTTCGGCACGAGAAACGCAACCCGGACCGCTTCGATGCGTGCCGAAGACGCCGCAGTCTTCACCGCAGTAACTAAAGCCCTCTTTCTGCATCTGCCCCACGAGGGCGAGGTGGGCCAAGTACTGACTCTCAATCGCGCTTTGGCCATCTTGCTCCGGTCGCAGGGCCCCAAGCAACTGAGTCTGATCCATGGTGGCCGCGGTCCGGCTTGCGCAAATGTTCCGACTGTAATGGAAGTGATCTCCGGAGAGATTGAAGGAGCTGTCCCAGAAAATTCCGCTGATGCCCGTCGACTCTTTGAGTCGCTTCCAGCAGGCCATCCAGTGCGATGCGATTGTGGGGTCGCGGAGATTTAACACCGCGAATGAATTGCGATAATGATCCGCCTCGATTCCGCCACCCGCGTCTCTCACCCACGGCTGCTTTGCTTTGCGCACGACACACAACAATTCATTTTCTTCGTCTGCCGCCACGGGAGGCGCACCTCCCGCAACGCAACTGTCCAACTGCAAAGCCAGAAGAGAGACGGCCGTGTTGCCCCACATCTCGACGCTCATGCCGTTGCGTTCCGCTTCGCGAACAAAGTCGGCCAAATTTTTTTCACCAACGTGGGGTGCAACCTTCCAATCAACGGTACAGCACATGTTGGCTACCCCAAAGGTGTTCATGTTGTTTTTGAAATGATTCGCCAGACTCACGCGACGAACCCCGTACTTATGAATTTCGGGCAGAACTTTTGTTCTGTAACTCACCATGTCGGGCAGACTCCATTCCTCGATCAGCGCGTACGAAACGGCCTTCTCCCGCCGCAGTCCGGCATCGGCGTGCAAAAGGGCTTCGACCATGTCCCGCACCTGAACGTAAAGCTCGACATTTTCGTGATGGCTGCGCTTGCCCGCGAACCAGAGAACCTCCATCGGATAGGACGCAAAGTCGGCTGAAAGATCCCGGCAATGTTCGTGCCAGTGTGAGAGGTAAGTACTCCCCCGCTCCTTCTCGAAAATGGAACGGATGTGGCCCACAACAGGTGAGAATGTCACCAACACGCCACGCGGCGAAACCGTAAAAGTGAAGCCCTGCAATTGGGTCTGGAACGGAAGAAATTGAAAAATGTCTGGGTTGAGGCACGTCGGCAAATACCATTCCGTGCTGTAGGAAGTCTCACGCTGAAATACCGGTCGGCACGGCGCGAAAGCGTTGCGCATCCAAAAAGACCGTCCGACGATGCTGCCTCCCGGCTCCCATGTCGCCCGGTCGGTTATTTTGAAAATGCGATGCGTCAGACTTTGAAAACTCCATTCGTAAGATAAACCGATGCCATTCGCTGACGGCAGCGCTCTCCGACGAGGGGCCACGGTGAGCGTGAGCACGCCACACTCTTTTAGAGAATCTCTCTTTGACCAATCCCCGAGCACTTGCCGATTTCTGACGCTGTGAAGCATCCACTCCATCGGTCCGTCGGCCGATCCGAGGCAACTCAACTCGAGGTGAATCCCCTCGTCGTCCATCCATTGCCTGACCAGCTTCATTTGCCGAAGGCAAAAGCCCTCCGGCGTCCTGATATCTGGCAAAATCGGCCTTCGCCCTCTGATGGCAAATCCGTCGATCCAGATACGTCCGATGCCCAAAAACCGCCTGGATCGCCGCGTTAAGACCTCGAGATCCAACTGATGACCCTCGAAAGGAACAGAAAGCAAGTTGGAACCTTGAATCACTCGCATCTAGACATTAGGAGATGCATCAAAAATCAAACATTGCAAGGAAACATCTATCGAATTTGCGCCAACTAAATGTAAACAGAGGAGATTTAAGGCAAGAGCACACACGAAAACGATGATCAACGAATTAGATTTATCAAATGTCCCACTCAGCCGACGCGGGAGCTATCTTGCAGTATCATGGCTTGAGGAGCAGAGAGCGCCCAGTCCGGGCCTTTGGTTACGATCAGTGCGCGCGCTTTTTGGCAGCGGCGTTCTCTTCCGGGTTGATGGAGTTGAGACGTCACACATTCGCGCCGATGCCGGGGGCGTGGCTGCCGAAATGCCCGGGGGCCGATCGCTGGAAATCGTGATGGATGGGGATCGCGCGATGCGCGTTCGAGCGCGCGGCGGTGGTGTTCGTCTAGTCGGCGCGCCTTCGTTCCAAGTGGCAAGCCCTGTTGGCAAAGGGGTGTGGCGCTTGGTGTGCCCGGCCCTGGATACCGGGTTTTGGTTGGTGGGTCTGGCAGGAGAAATTTCGGTTAAAGCAGGTTGGGATGGAGTCCGTTGTGAAGAAATTGAGGTGCAAATGTTGCCAAAACCAGAGGACAATGAGGCAGAGCTCGCTTTGCTGGAGACGGAACCGGGGTGCGAGTACGTTCCAATGCCGTTTCAACCGATCAAGGAGTGTCGGCGTCAAAATCTGGCTGATTTTTCTGCCTTTCATAAGGATACGTTGTCAGTCCCGGCCGAGTACGCCGATGCGGCGGAATTGGCGTCATTCATTCACTGGAGCTGTCTGGTCCGGCCACGCGGGCGGCTGCTCCGTGAAGCGATGTACATGTCCAAAAACTGGATGACGGCAGTCTGGAGCTGGGATCATGCGATCAATGCGCTTGCTTTAGCGCGAACGAATCCCGAACTGGCGTGGGATCAGTTGGCGGTTTTGTTCGAGTCCCGCAACTCGCAAGGGTCTCTGCCGGATCACCTGAGCGACCGGTCTGAATGCTGGGCTTTCGTCAAACCTCCTATTCATGGGTGGGTGATTGGAAGGATGTTAAAGCTGGCACCGGCCGGATTTTTCGATCGAAAACGTCTCGAGGAGGCTTACGTTTGGCTCTCTGACCAGGCGCGTTATTGGTTAGATTTCCGTAAAGTCGGTGGAGAATGCGGACTGGTCTATTACCACGGGAATGACTCAGGGTGGGATAATTCTACTGTCTTTCTCCACCCCACGCCTGCAGCTTCCCCCGATCTGCCGGCATTCCTGATCCTTCAGGTCGAAACGCTGGCCGAGTTGGCCTCGCTTCTTGGAAGGGAAGATCGCGGGACATGGCTGAAGACGCGAAACGACCTTTGGGACATTTTCGTCAAACGAACGCGAAATTTCAGTCTCTTCGATGAGCCAACTGATCTGCGGCTCTCAGGGGATTCCCTTCTTCCATTTATGGCTATTGTGCTGGGCCATCGTCTCGAATCGTCCCAAATCCAGCGCATCGTTGCAGGACTGCAAGTACCACACCGATTCCGAACAGCATGGGGACTGGCCACGGAGAATCTTCGGAGCCCATGGTATGAATCGGACGGCTACTGGCGGGGTCCCATCTGGGCACCGTCCACATTGCTCGTGGTTGAGGGACTGATCGATGCCGGTGAGTCAAGGCTGGCCCAGGAGCTTGCTAAGGGCTTTTGCCAAATGTGTCTTCGGAATGGATTCGCAGAGAACTTCGATGCGGTAACCGGGGAGGGTCTGCGGGACCGGGCGTTCACTTGGACTGCGAGCACCTTTTTGCTGTTGGCCAACCGGTTGGCAACGCAGTCGTTCGCAAGAGATTCGTGAGATCAGAAATGCCAACCAACCGTTCTGAATTGAAAAATGGCAAGATGCCCAGGTTTGTCGGATTCGCGGCAGATCACGTGAGGGCAAGCCCAGCAAACACATTAAGTTTGACTCGAAGCATTGTCATGGCTAATTAATTGTTCGAACTTAATCCAATCTTACAGCGTTCCCCACTCACTCCAGGATTTTCTACCCCTAACTGGATCATTATATGAATTATATGCACCGTTTTTGTATCGTATGTTTTGCTCTCTTAGGTTCCTTGACCCCCAATGCATGGACATGGGAGTATCGAACTTCCTGGATCGGCAATACGTTCGGCGGAAAAGATGGCAATTTTGTCCAAATGGACACCCGCACGCTCTTCGTTGCGCCAGATGGCACGTGTTTTTTAAACGTGCCTTGGGAAGAAGACGGAAATAATGCTGGCTTGTACCGCGATGGGCAGCACGTCAGCAATCCGGGCCGCACACATGGCTGGGGGAACACCGGAGGATTTGCTGTCGTCGCCAACGATCGCTACATCTTCATCGCACAGTCGCGCAACAGTGAAGGCGGACATCTGCACGAGCGCGACCCGGAAAGCTACCCGCCGGGAGGCGTCGCATGGTTCGGTTTGACCCGCCGAACACTTGCCAGCGGCGGTAAAGAGGCGGCACCAGCACCCGGGGGCAAGGGCAGCGGGCTAGAGATTCAGGGACTGGGCGAAGACACACTCGCCCAGTTGGCAGGTTCTTTCCTGGTGATCAATGAAGAGCCTGAAAGCAGGGACGCCCACATTCGCGGCCTCGCACTCGACAATAATCGCGGGCGTCTCTACGTGAGCAACCCCGCCAAGTCGCGCATCGAATTTTACGACCCCGAAACACTGGAAAAACGTGGTGAATGGCCGATCGAAGACACCCGCCAGATGACAGTCGGTCCCGACGGCTCGCTGTGGGTGGTGGTCGGAAAGATCGACGCCTGGGGCCTTCCAGGCAGTGCGATTCCAGGCCTGCCCAGCACATGGGCAATGCCAACCGCCGATCAATTACGCGGCTTCGCAAAAATCGTCCGCTTTTCCCCTGATGGCCAACTTCTGCCTCAGGTTAT
>NZ_JBRCLD010000016.1:0-46136 GCF_053487655.1 Thermaurantiacus sp.
GAGGGGAAAGAGGATTTCTGCGTTTGACGCAGAAAGGAAAAGAGGATGAGAGGCGAAGATAGGAACAAGAGAGAGGTTTGGAACCCCGTGTTCCCCGCCCACGCGGGGATGAACCGGCAGGGCTGTGAAGCGCGCTTCCAAGCCGGACGTGTTCCCCGCCCACGCGGGGATGACGAACAGCGTCCACGGCCAGGCGTCTCTCGGTTCGGGTGTTCCCTGCGCCTCCGCGGGGATGACCGTGCAGCTTGGCCCTCCAGGCCACGCCTCAGAGCACGGGGATCGAGATCTCCCAGCGATCCTGGTGCCCGCTTTCATCGTGCATGGTGCGCCATCTGTACTGTCGGCTGCGCAGCCTTGGCGCCAGGGCGAGGCATGGCCGGGGCAGGGTATGGCCGGTGTAAGGTGCAAGCCAGCACGCAGCCCTGGCTTTGACCGGGTCTTGCGCACGCTCGACGTGGTCAGGGCGGCCGCGATTGGCACGGTATCTCACTTTCCAACGCGCGGCGTTCGCACTGATCTCCATCGTTGCTGCGCAGCGATCCGGTACGCGCTCTGCAACCATCTGGTCGCGCACGCAACTCGTGAGCCGTCAGGTCCGGCGGATGCTTTCCCACCGTTCGGCAGTCAGGGGGTAGCCTATACCCTCTGGGATGGTGAGCCAGGCGCCTTCGATCCGCGGCTGGATGAAGGGGGCGGGCGTCGGGTCCGCGAGGAGGTCGGCAATCGTCTCGAACCTGGCCACACGAGCAAGGTTGCAACGTGTTGGAAAGAGGAGTGAAATGGCCCCAGCTTCGGCTTCGGCGAGGAGGGCCGCCGGCGGCGCCCAGCGCGCATGGACCGCCTCGGTGCCATCGGCCGCGTGCGCTTCGCCCTCGGGCATGGCAGCGAGGAAGAAGCGAGTGTCGAACCGCTTGGCAAGCCCCTCCGGCGGCACCCAACGCGCAAAGGGCTTGAGCACGGCGGCATCGAGAACATGGCCGATCCGCTCGAGAAGCTGGGCAAAGGCAAGCGCATGGCTGTTGGACAAGGGGCGAAGCTGCGCCCGTTCAGCAGGCTCGACCATGCGGCCGTGCGAAAGCAGCACGCCGGCCTCCTCGAAGGTTTCCCGCGCAGCAGTCACGCGGGCGGCAGCGTCTGCAGCGGAAAGTCCCTCAAAGCCGCGAAACGCAGCGCCTGCAGGCGCATCAGTCGAGTCGACCTTGCCGCCAGGAAAGGCGATCGCGCCACCTGCAAACCCCATGCCGCGCGCCCGCTCGATCACAAGCACCTCCAGCCCGTCTGGCCCATCCCGCCCGACGATCAGCGTTGCAGCCGGAATGGCGCCCAAGGTGTCGATGTGCTCCATTGGCCTCCCATGCCTTGCCGCGCCCGCACTGTGAAGCTAGCGCGCTACCCATGCCCGCCATTGCCCAGTGGGACGGCCGCTCAGTTCCCGAACTTCTTGCGCTCGAGCCCCTGGATTTGAACCTTTTCACCAATCGTCTCAACCAGCGCAATGCCAATGGCGCTCTCTTCGGCGGCCAGGTGTTGGCCCAGGCCCTGGCTGCCGCCACGCTGACCGCGCCGGAAGACCGCGCCGTCCATTCACTCCATGGCTATTTCCTGCGCGCTGGCCAGAGCGACCGGGCAGTCATCTACAGCGTCGAGCGCACCCGCGACGGTGGCCGTTTTTCAACCCGCCGGGTGACTGCCATTCAGGCCGGCGAGCCCATCTTCCATATGGAACTTGGCTTCCACGCCTGCGAGAATGGGTATGACCACCAACGGGATATGCCAGAGGGTGTGCCAGGGCCGGATGCGCTGCTCGACCTCCCGGGCCTTGCCGCAACGATGGGCGAGCGGCTGCCGGACTATGTCCGGCAGCGCTGGGCTGACCCGACCCGGCCAGTCGAAGTGCGGCCACTTGATCCCGAGGCGTTCCTTGACGGCCGCGGCCGCGAGCCTCGCCGCCGCTTCTGGCTCCGGATGCCAAGCGGCAGCAGTGCGCCCGCTACCGCACAGGCCGCACTTCTTACCTATGTGTCCGATTACTGGCTCGCCGGCACGGCTGTGTTGCCTCATGCGGTGCCGATGCCAGGTCCCTCTGTCTTTCTCGCCAGCCTCGATCATGCCATGTGGTTCCATCGGCCAGCGCGGGTCGATGACTGGCTCTTTGTCGAGACCGTAAGCCCTTCGGCGCAGAACGGTCGCGGCCTCTCGCTCGGCTTCGTCTACGATCGCGGCGGCCAGCTCGTTGCCACCATGGTGCAGGAAGCCCTGATGCGGCCGCGTCGGCCGAGCTAAGATCCGCCCTTGGGGTGCGCGTTCAGGCTGCCCTTGCCTTGCGCCCGCCGCTTGGCTAAGGGCGCGCACTCCGAAGCGGGCCCCGGGCGTGACGAAAGGGGACGTAGCTCAGATGGGAGAGCGCAGCAATCGCACTGCTGAGGTCAGGGGTTCGATCCCCCTCGTCTCCACCACCCACCCGCTGTCGCCATGTTGTTGCGAGAATCTTGAGATTTGGTGACAGTCTGCTAGGCTGCGCGGCAGGTGCCCGAGTGTTCGGGCGTTGCTGGAATGTTGCGACTTGTGGCCGACGTTGATCCCGGGCGGTCGCCGCCTACCATCCTCAATTGCCCTGCTTCCGATCCGGCCTTATCCGTTGTCCCGCCGTGTCGCCGCGAGCGGGTTCGCACTTATGGCGCCATCGACCTTGGGACGAACAACTGCCGCCTCTTGATTGCTCGCCCTGCGCCTGGTGGCTTCCAGGTTATCGATGCCTTCTCGCGCGTGGTCCGTCTCGGCGAGGGGCTGGCCGAATCCGGGCGCCTGGGCGCTGCTGCCATGGATCGGGCAGTCGCAGCGCTTGCCATATGCGCCGAGAAGCTGGCGCGCCGCCATGTCTGTGAGGTGCGCTCGGTTGCAACCGAAGCATGCCGAAGCGCGGCCAACGCTCCCGAGTTCGTCGCCCGAGTCTACCGCGAGACCGGGATCGCGCTGGACGTGATCTCGCCTGGTGAAGAGGCGCGGCTGGCCGTTCTTGGCTGTCAGACCCTTATTGATCACGAGGTTCCGCGCACGCTCGTCTTCGATATCGGCGGCGGCTCGACCGAAGTCGCCTTGCTCGAGCGCTGCAACGCCGCAGAGGCGTGGCGGAGTCTGCAAGAGACGGGTCTTTCCGATACGCTGCAGATGCGCGGATGGGCCAGCGTGCCTTGGGGTGTGGTCAGCCTGGCCGAGACCGAAGCCGAGGAAGCCCAAAGCCCGACCGGGCGGCTGGAAGCCTTCTTCCGCATGAAGGCGCGCGTGAGCCGTCACCTCACGGATCTCCGGCGAGTTGCCGGCCGCGATCTTGCCCTCCTCGGCGCCTCGGGCACGGTGACAACGCTTGCCAGTCTTCTCATGGGCCAGACCAGCTACGATCGCGCCCGGGTGGATGGCAGCTGGGCGCAAGTCGATGGCCTGCGCGCACTTGGGCGGAAGCTTGCGGCACTCCCGGCCGCCGAGCGAAGCGCCATCCCGGGCATTGGCCGCGATCGCGCCGAGCTGGTTGTCGCGGGTGCTGCCATTCTTGAAGCCCTGCTCGACCTTTCCGCCCATGCGCGGATCCGTGTCGCTGACCGGGGCCTGCGTGAAGGCATCCTCCGCTCTATGATTGCAGCCGACGCCCGGCAGGCGCAGGCCTGATGCCGGCCACGCACCGCGGCGGGCGCGATGGCCGCCGGCTGGCGTCCGGACGCGGTCGCAGCGCATCTTCCACCCGCTGGCTTGAGCGGCAGCTCACCGACCCCTATGTCCGCCGCGCCAAGGCTGAAGGCTATCGGGCCCGGGCTGCCTACAAGCTGATCGAGCTCGACCGGCGGTTCGGACTTTTGGACCACGCCACCCGCATCGTCGACTTGGGTGCAGCGCCTGGCAGCTGGTGCCAGGTGGTCCGGGAGCGGCAGCCGGCAGCGCGGCTGGTTGGGATCGATCGCCTCGCCATGGACCCGATCCCAGGTGCGATCCTGCTGCAGGGAGATTTTCTTGATCCCAATGCAACTGGGGCAATCAAGCAGGCGCTTGGCGGACCAGCCTGTCTCGTCCTTTCTGACATGGCGGCCAACAGCGTGGGGCATGCGCCAACCGACCATTTGCGCACGCTCGCGCTGGTCGAGGCGGCAGCCGCCTTCGCATCCGAAATCCTGCGCCCCGGGGGAGCTTTCGTTGCGAAGGTGCTGGCCGGCGGAACCGAGGCCACGCTCCTTTCCGACCTGAAGCGCCAGTTCGCCAGCGTCAAGCATGCCAAGCCGCCAGCGAGCCGGAAGGAGTCGCGCGAGACCTATCTTGTGGCCCAGGGGTTTCGCGGCTCGCGTACCGGTTGAAGTGGATTCGCCCGCAGAGCCCGACTAGAGGAGGCCGCCATGCCGCTTCCTGCCGAATGGGCGCCGCAAAAGGCGATCTGGACCGCCTTTCCATCAGATCCCGCGCTGTGGGAAGCCGACCTCGCCCCCGCACGCGCCGAAGTGGCGGCCCTCGTTACGACCCTGGCTAAGACCGTTCCCGTGCATCTCCTCGCCAGCGGCGCCGAGGCGGCCGCTGCGGCCCGCGCGGCAACCGGGGCTGCAGCCCAGGTCCATGACATGGCGTTCGGCGATATCTGGCTGCGTGACACCGGGCCCATCTTCATGGCCGAGCGGGAAGCGTGTGCATTCCGCTTCAACGGCTGGGGCGGCAAATATGACCTTGCAGGCGATTGCGATCTCGCTGACCGGATTGCAGCCGAAGCGGGGGCGGGGCTGACCCGCTTCGACCTCGTCCTCGAAGGAGGTGCGATCGATACCGACGGCCACGGCCTTCTCCTCACCACCGAGCAGTGCCTCCTCAACCCCAACCGCAATCCCGGGCTCGACCGCCGCGACATCGAGGCGGTCTTGCGTGCAGCGCTTGGCGTGCGGCGCGTGGTCTGGCTTGGCGAGGGGCTCGCGAACGACCATACCGATGGCCATGTTGACAATCTCGCCCGTTTCGTTGCCCCCGGCACGGTCGCCATTCCTCTCGCCGCCGGGCCCGACGACCCGAACGCGGCCGTCTTCGCCGATGCCCGCGCCCGCGCCGCCGACGCCGGGCTCCTCGTCCTCGACATGCCGTCGGTTGGCCGTTTCGAGCTTGCCGCTGACCTCGCGCCAGCAAGCCACATGAACTTCATCATTGCCAACGGCCAGGTCGTCGTGCCGCTCTATGGTGGCCCCTCGGACTACGCGGCGGTCAGGGCCTTGGCGCGCGCCTTTCCGCGCCACAAGGTGACTGGGCTTCCCTCCGTTCACCTGCTCTCGGGCGGTGGCAGTTTCCACTGCATTACCCAGCAGCAGCCGGCCTCAGGTGCGCGCCCATGAGCCGGGAACTGCGAGTCGCTGCCATCCAGATGGCCTTCACTGGTGACCGGGCGACCGATATCGCCCGCACGGCTGAGAAGGTGCGCGAGGCCGCAGCTATGGGCGCTAAGCTCGTCCTCCCTTCCGAGCTGTTTGAGGGCCATTATTTCTGTGTGACTCAGGACGAAGCTCGATTCGCAGCTGCAGCCCCGGTTGAAAGCCACCCCGCCGTCACCACCATGCAGGCGCTGGCAAAAGAGCTCGGTGTCTTCGTTCCCGCGAGCTTCTTCGAGCGCGACGGCCACCATTATTACAACTCCATCGCCTTCATCGGGGCAGGCGGTGAAGTCGAGGGACTCTATCGCAAGTCGCACATCCCCGACGGCCCCGGCTACATGGAGAAATTCTATTTCCGGCCCGGCAATACGGGGTTCCGCGCTTGGAAGACACGGCTTGGCACGATCGGCGTTGGCATCTGCTGGGACCAATGGTATCCGGAGACAGCGCGCGCCCTCACGCTCGAGGGTGCGGAAATCCTGCTGTTCCCGACCGCCATCGGCGCCGAGCCGCATGACCCGTCGCTCGACACAAGGCGCCTGTGGATCCGCGCCATGGTCGGCCACGCCGTCTCCAATGTCGTGCCCGTCGTCGCTGCCAACCGAGTCGGCACCGAAAATGGCCAGAACTTCTATGGCAACAGCTTCATCACCGACGAGCGCGGCGACATGCTTGCCGAAATGGGCACGGTGGAGGAAGGCGTGATCGTCGCGAGCGTCGATCTCGACCGCGCTGCTCGCCACCGTGCTGCCTTCGGCTTCTTTAGGGACCGCCGGCCCGAGCTCTACCGGCGGCTTGCGGAAGACCGGTGAAGCGGCGCACGCTCCTTGCCAGCAGCGCGGCACTGCTTGCCGCACCTGCGCTTGCGCAATGGACGCCGCCAGCCAAGGAGCGGGTTGCCCGCCCGCCTGCGGCTCCGCCCCGGTTCCGCAGCCAGCCCGCACTCCCCAAGCCGGTCCAGGAGATCTACCCGGCCTTGTTCGACGCCCGGATCATCGTCGGTGGCGGCTTCGAAGCCCGCGGACCTGCAGTCAAGAGCTTGGCCGACCTAGCACCCACGGCCGCCGTTCACGCCTTTCGTCCTGGCGCGCGTGCGTGGGAGCGTCTGCCCGATCTGCCGATTGCGCTCCACCACCCTCTCCTTGTCAGTCATGCCGGGCGGCTGTGGTGCATCGGTGGCTTCACTGCGCGGTCCGGTGCGCTCTGGATCATGGAGCGCCGGGTCTGGACACTTGCGCGCGGCGCGGCCCGTTGGGAGGAAGGTCCACCGCTGCCCCGCCCGCAGGCCGAAGCCGTCGGTGGCGTGGTCGGCGGCCGCCTCATCGTTGCCGCCGGCCGGACGCCGATGGAAGCGGCCAACGCCGGCTTTGCCGACCATGGCGATACCCAGGACTGTTGGATGCTTACCTCCGACGGCCAGAAGTGGGAACCGGGGCCCCGGGTGCCGCGCGGGGTCAACAGCGCTGCCTTTGCGGTGCTCGACGGCCGGCTCCACATGGTCGGCGGGCGCTATGTAACTGGCGGGCAGATCCTCAATATTTCCGAGCACCAGGTCTTTGACCCTGCAAGCGGCAGCTGGAGCCAGCGGGCCGCGATGCCGGCACCGCGCGGCGGCCACGCTGCTGCAGTCGCCCTTGGTCGGCTCTATGTGTTTGGCGGGGAGAGCTTCGGCAAGTCTCCCGCAGTCCACGCCGAAGTCTTCGCCTATGACCCCAAGGCCGATCGCTGGCAGGAGGTCGCGCGCATGGGCGAAGGCCGCCACGGGCTTGGCGCTGTGGGCGTGGCCGGCCGGATCCACCTTCTTGGCGGCGCGGCCGAGCCGGGCGGCCGGGCCACGCGCGCCACCCACGAGCAGTTTACCCCCTAGGCCAGTTCGCCCCGCTGGCGGACGACGGCATGCGCAACCGCCCCCACTCATGGCGTATCATGCAGTCCGCGCAAGTGCATCGCTTGCTCGACCACGGCGCGGAACATGTCAGCCGTCAAAACTCCGGTGTTGGTGTTGAGACGCGAGCAATGATAGCTGTCGAGGAGATACACGCCCGAGGGCAAACGGTGGACCGCGCCATGGGCAAAGGGCGCCTTGGGGAGCTTGCCACCGAGTGCTTTCACTGCCGACTGGTGGGCGATGGCGCCGAGCGCCAGCACCACGCGCAGGTTGGGAAGTCCGGCAAGGCTCGCTTCAAGGAACGGCCGGCAGGCCCGCACCTCCGCACCCGTCGGTCGGTTGGCAGGCGGCACGCAGCGCACGGCGTTGGTGATGAAGACATCCTCGAGCACCAAGCCATCGTCGGCATGCTCGGCATAATGGCCGGTTGCAAGGCCAAGGGTCAGCAGCGTGTCATAGAGGAGGAGGCCGGCATGGTCGCCTGTGAAGGGCCGCCCGGTGCGATTGGCCCCCGCAAGCCCAGGCGCGAGGCCGACGATGGCAAGCCGAGCCAGGGGATCACCAAAGCCCGGGACAGGCGAATTGAACCATTCCGGGTGGCGCTTCCGGTTCTCGGCGCGGAAGATGGCAAGCCGCGGGCACAGAAGGCAATCGGGGCTCGGATCACGCATGGCTGACAAGGCTAGCAGCCGCGGCGGGTGGCACAAGGCCGGCCCAGCTGCGATCCTCGCCCAGCGGGGGGTCCGAGTTGCGATCGGGCTCGGTTCCAACCGTTGCCATGGCCGTCACGGCCGGCCTCAAACCGTGCTCCGTGCAGCTGCCGCAGCGCTTGCCAACAATGGGGTGGCCGAGCTCCGGCTTTCCAAAATCCGAGAGACTGCACCGCTCGGGCCCTCCCAGCGCCGGTTCGCCAATGCCGTTGTGATCGGCAGGTGGCAGGGCAACGCGGAGGAGCTTCTGGCCCTACTAAAAGGTATCGAGCGCGCCTTCGGTCGGCGGACCGCTCGCCGCTGGGGCCCACGCGTGCTCGACCTCGACCTGCTGGCCTTCACTGACGCCGTGATTGCGCGCCGCGGCCTGACGGTTCCGCACCCCGGTCTGCCTCAGCGCGCGTTCGTCTTGCAGCCCTTTGCCGACCTTTGGCCTTGCTGGCGACACCCCGCCCTCAACCTGTCGGTCCGCGCGCTTCTGGCACGGCTGGGCAAGTCCCGCGCGATTGACCGGCCAGACCCCTGCCCCTAGGGCGTGCTACTGCGGGCTCGTAGCTCAGTCGGTAGAGCAACGGACTTTTAATCTGTAGGTCCCGGGTTCGAATCCCGGCGAGCCCACCACTGGCCGGACTGGGGAGAGACTCCCTTCAGTTGGAAAGCAGCGCGCAGCACTACGGCGCGCAGCACCAAGGAGTGAGCGAAATCCCGGCGGACCGGGCAAGGCAGGCCATGGTACCCCCGGCCGGACTCGAACCGGCATGCCCGAAGGCTCCCGATTTTGAGTCGGGTGCGTCTACCAATTCCGCCACGGGGGCAGCGCCGCCTTGCTAGGCGGCCTGAAGCGCGAAGAAAAGGCCCGGCAGCCAGTGCGACCGGGCCTGGGCAACTTCTAGTAGCTCAAGCGGACACCGAGGCGCAACGCCCAAGTCGAGATATTGACCTGGTTGGTGACGTTCGGCTCGCGGAAGCTCGAGTAAACATAGCGAGTGCACGGCACGTTGAGTGCGGTCGTGCCCTGGCAGGCCACGTTCACGATCGGCGCCATGTAGGGGAAGGCCACTTGGCGAAGTGCGCCAAGATCGCTGTCGATCAAGTTCAGAAAATTCTCGAAGTCCGCGAAGGCCTCGACTCGTGAGCCACGCAAGAAGGGGATCTGCTGGGCGATCGAGAAATCGAGCTTGTTAAAGCGCGGTGACTGGCCGAGGTTCTTGGGCACAATCCGGCCTTGGAAGTCGGCAAGTTCGGAATTGAGCACATAGTTCTGGAAGGCTGTGAAAGTCGCTACGTTGGCATAGGTAACGCGCGGGTCAGCGTCGATGGCAGACACATTGGGCACATAGAGCAGGTAGCGGCTGTTGAGCCCTGTGGTGCCAAATACCGCCGAGCGGTTCGGTGTTTGGTCCTGCATGGTATGGCTGAAGCGCTGGCCCGCCACCGAATTGAAGAAGAACTCGAAGCGTGTCGCAGCGTTCTTGAAGAACTCGCGCTGGTAGCCGAGGTTTACTCGGAAGGCATTGTCGCGCTGGTAGATTGAAGTGCCGTAAGCGGCAAGGTTCGGGTCAGCCGAGGCGGCATTATTGTAGTTGGAGAGCGCGACCGAGGAGGTGCCGGGGTTTACGTCGTACGCGCGCTGGAAAGTGTAGGCAAACCCGAAGTCGAGGCCGGCATCCCATTGCTTGTCAACACGAGCCACAATGTTCCAGCTGTAACCCTTGTCGGTGTTGGTCAAGAACACATCCTGGTTGTTGCCTGAGGCAGGCGAGAAGGGCTGGTAGCGCGGCCGCCCATCGGGCAGCGTGGGCTGGACCGTGTTGCGCACTGAGCGCAGGTCGGTCCATACCAGCGCGTCCCGCACCCGCGACCATATGATGTCGCCGCCAAGCCGCCAGTCGTCGCCAAGCGGGCCCGCATTCAGCCGATAGTCGATTGTGCCTGAGATCCGCCATTGCGAGGGCAGCTCGAAATTGGGGTCCAGTGCATTGGTGGTGGCAAGAACTGGGCCCTGGGCGCGGAGCAGGGTCAGAAGTTCTGCTGGAATAAACTGGCCACCGCGGACATTGTTGAGCGTGGCAGCGCCAAGCTCGGCCACCTGGGCGGGAGTAAGTCCCGGGATCCCGGGAATGGAGAAGCCGCCGGAGGCCGTCCGGATTACGGGTGTAGAAGCAAGCAGCGGCCCCGGGTTCGAGAAGCTGTTCGAGATCCAGACATTGGGCGAGCCCCCAGCAAACAGGCCGGCCGAGCCGCGCAGTGTCAGCCGGTCATCCACACGCCAGTTGAGACCGAGGCGGGGCTGGAAAATGCCGCGGCCGTTGAGCGTCGCGTTGTTCGCAAAACCATAGCGGTCGACGAAGGCCTGGTTCAAAAGGGGTCGGTCGCCGCTCTGGTAGAGGTCATAACGAAAGCCATAGACGAAGCTGAGATCAGGCCGGATGTCCCAGCTGTCCTGGACTCCGAATGACCACTGGACATTGGTAAAAATGGCGCGCACGGTGTCGATGTCGCCGCGCGTTGGCGTGGCAATGAAGAGATTATTGGCACGCCCAGCCTCGAAGTCGGCAATCGAGTCAAAACGCCAGTTTCCCGAGACATTCTGGGCAAAGAGATTGTTGAAACTCTGGGTGCGGCGCTCGATGATCGCCTTTACGTCATGGTCATTCTGGCGCAAGCGGGCGAGCAACTCGACACCCCAGGTTTTTACGTCGAGCTCGTTTGCCTGCCGAGAAATGTCGGGACCAAACTGGATGCGGCCCACACCGGCAGGGCAGGGCGGTGTCACGGAGCCGACCGTCGGCCCGGGGGCAAGGCAGACCTGGAACTGGCCGAAGTCGCGGCCGTTGTAGGGCACCTGCAGCCGGGTATAGTCGTTGTAGCTGAAGCGAGCCTGGGTGGAGAAGGCGTCGGTCCAGTCGCTGTTGAGCTGGAGAACCCCGTAGTGGTTGATCGAGCCCTGATTGTAGCTGTTGGATTGTAGAGACAGCGTCTCGTTCACAGCACCCACTTGGGCAGCACTAGTCTGGCCGGCGAGCAGATTGCCCTCGTTGAAGATATAGGTCGCGGCCAGTCGATGGTTCTCGGCCACATTCCAGTCGAGCTTGGCGACCAGTTTTTTGTCGGCCTCATCGACATTTGTCGGTACGTCGAGCGGATCATAGTTGTAGCGCGGCCCGCGCGCAATCTGCTGGATGCGCGTGATGTCAGCCCGGGTGACGGTGCGCAAGGTGTTGCCGAAACCCTCACCGGCGGGGCCCACGAGCGCGGGCGTGGAGTTGTCGAGCTGCTCGTAGGTGACAGCGAAGAATAGCCTGTCCTTGACGATGGGGCCAGTCAGCTGGACTCCCCAGATCCGCGAAGTAAAATCGCGGCTGACCTCGATGCCTTTGGTCCGGTTGCCGGCAAGGCCATCATCATTGAAGGACCAGAAGCCCGTAAAGCTTGGCCGATTGGCACCGGACTTGAGCACGGTGTCCACCGCACCGCCCTGGAAATTGCCCTGCTGGATGTCGACGGGGGCGACCTGCACAGTGAATTCCGCGATGGCATCAAGCGGGACCGGCCCCCGAGCCGAAGCGAGGCCCCCCGCCTCAAGGCCAAACGGGTCGCCAAAGGCGATGCCATCGACGGTGATCCGATTGAAGCGGTTATTCTGGCCAGCAACCGAAATCGCCCCCGTCCCGTTGGTGGGGTCGAGCACGACATAGGGGCTGCGTGCCGCAAGCGTGCGGACGTCCCGATTGACAGTTGCGACCTCGCGGATGTCATCGGCTGTGAGAAGCGTGGCTGCTCCGGTCTGAAGCTCGACCGAGCTTTGCCGTGCGCGTTGCGCGGTGACCTCGATGGTCTGCCCCTCGGGCACGAGGAACACCGCAAGACGCTGGGGTTCGCCCGAGACGATGTTGGCGATCGTCGCAGTCGCCGAATCATAGCCAGGCGCCGCAACTGCAATCTCGAACGGGCCACCGATGCGGAGATTGGCAGCGCTGAAGCTGCCAGAAGAATCGGTGGTAACAACGGTGCGCGTGGCGGTTGGCGTGTGCGTGATGGTGACCGTGGCGCCGGCGATGGGCGTGCCAGAATCGTCGGTCACCTGGCCACGGATGGTGCCAGTTACGTCCTGCGCGTGGGCCAAGGGCGCCAGTGCTAAGGGCGCAAGCACGGCGGACAGTGCGACGGTTGCACGAAGAATGCCAAGAAGGACCGGCGCTGGCCTGGCTGCCATGGGGAAACTCTCCCGAGCTGCGCGAGGACGTGCAGCCGCCCCCGCAGGTTGCATGCGCTGCCTTTGGCTGGGGTTCGTGAAAGGAGTGTTACAACTGCATGAAGGCTGGGGGACAAGCGCTGCGCTGTTGTTGCGCTGCAACAGGAGCGCGGGATCAGGCGATGTCGCTCCGGCTTTGGCGCTTCTGGGCCTTTCGCCCAGTGGTCCGCTCGGGCGGGTTGCATGCCTTGAGGCCACGCCCGCACAGGCTGCTGGCTGCGACGGCCGCGTGCGGGCGATCTGCGATGGCTGCAGTCGCCTGCGGTGGTGGGCGGTGACGGGATCGAACCGCCGACCTTCCCGGTGTAAACGGGACGCTCTGCCAGCTGAGCTAACCGCCCCCCAAGATCGGGAGCCGCCATCAACCTTTGCCAAGGCGCGCCTGGCTGCTAGCCCGCCCGGCCGGTGAAGCCAAGAAGGAAGCAGAAATGGCGCACGGGTTCCGGGCTGGCAGGCTCAAGGCCATCGACCGCTATCTTGCCGATCGCTATGTGCTGGCCGAGCGCCTTCCCGGCACGCTGTTGCTGGTGGTCCGCGGCGGCGAATTGGCGCTCTTGTCGGTGCAGGGCCATGCGGATGTGGCGCAAGGGCGCCGGCTTCACGCCGATTCGATCTTCCGCATCTATTCGATGACGAAACCGCTCACTTCGGTTGCGCTTATGATGCTCTATGAGGAAGGGGCCTTCGCACTCGACGATCCGGTTGAGAAATTTATCCCCGAGTGGCGTGGTCTCCAGGTCTTTGCGGCGGGAACGGCCAAGACCGGTTGGATCACGACCCCGCCGGTACGGCCCATGCAGGTCATCGACCTGCTGCGGCACACCTCGGGCCTGACCTACGGCTTCCAGCTGCGCTCGAACGTGGATGCCGCCTACCGCCAGAAGCGGATTGGTGAAATCGAGTCATCGGGCACGCTTGCAGACATGATCGCCGCCCTCGCGGGCATGCCGCTCGAATTCTCCCCAGGTGAGGCGTGGAACTATTCGGTTGCAACCGATGTCTGTGGCTTCCTGGTCGGGAAGCTTTCTGGCATGCCGTTTGAGACCTTTCTCGAAAGCCGCATCCTTCGGCCACTTGGCATGGCGGATACCGGCTTCTTCGTGAAGCCGGGCAGCACATCCCGGCTTGCCACTTGTTACCAGCCCCGCAAGGGCGGCGGTATCGAAGTGCAGGACCAGGCCGAGACCTCCCCCTTTCTTGCGCCACCCAGCTTCATCTCCGGCGGTGGCGGCCTCGTCAGCACGGCAGCGGACTATCTTGCCTTTGTGGAAGCGTTGCGCACCGGTCGCCACGATCTTCTTGGCCGCCGGACTTTCGCCCAGATGACGGCGAACCATCTGCCCGGCGGCGTGGACCTGCCGGCGCTCTCGCGCTCGCTTTTCTCCGAGGCCACCTATTCCGGCGTCGGCTTCGGCCTCGGCTTTGCGACCACGGTTGACTGGGTGAAGACAGGACTTCCGGGGAACAATGGTGACTGGTTCTGGGGTGGTGCCGCCAGCACCTTCTTCTGGTGCGATCCAGCAGAAGAGCTCTCGGTCATATTCATGACCCAGCTCATCCCCTCCTCGACCTGGCCGGTCAGGCGCGAACTTCGCCAGCTCATCTACGCTGCGCTTGCCTGATCCCGCCGATGGCGTCGAGATGGCCGAAAGATGATGGCCCTCGGGCAGTCTCCTGCCTGGCCCAAGCAGCCACCCGTGTCAGGATGCGGAGTTGCGCGCATTGGACAAGAAGGCCTGGAGCGTTGCCGTCACCGGGTCAGGCGCTCTTGTGCCACTTGTAATTTCGGCTGCCATCTCCTTGCCAAGCTCCACCCCCCATTGGTCGAAAGGGTTCAATCCGAGCATGGCCGCAAAGGCGATGGTGCGGGCCTCGAACAGGGCAAGGAGCGCGCCGAGTCGCTCTGGTGTGAGGCGGTCGAGAAGGATAGTCATACTCGGCCGGTTGCCAGGGAAGCGGCGCTGAGGGTCCGGCGCATTGGGTCGGCCGATGGCAAGCGCGGCGCCCTGGGCAAGGCAGTTGGCAAGAAGGGCCTCATGGTGCGCAGCCGCCAGGCCATGGCCGGGTGTTGCAACCGCCACAAATTCGACTGGATCCGCATGCGTTCCCTGGTGGAGCAGCTGGAAGACGGCGTGCTGGGCATCTGTGCCAGTCCCGCCCCAGAGGATGGGCGCCGTGGGCCCCGGGACTTCTCTGCCATCAGCCGTCACCCCCTTGCCGTTCGACTCCATCTCAAGCTGCTGCAACCAGGCCGGGAGCAGGGTAAGCCGGACATCATAGGCAAAGACGGCGCGTGTTGGCCGGCCGAGCAAGTGGGAAAACCAGAGATCGGCAGCAGCCAGCCGGAGTGCAGCGTTGGTCATGAACGGCGCTTCCCGCACATGCCTGTCCATGGTGTGGGCGCCGTCCAGCAGGCGCATGAACGCTGGCCAGCCACACCGCACAGCAAATGGCAGGCCAACAGCGCTCCATAGCGAATAGCGCCCGCCGACGCTCTCGGGGAAGACAAGGACTTGGGCGGGGGAAACGCCGGCGGCAATCGCACGGTCAGGGGCGGCGGTGACCGCTGTCACGCGGGCCATCGGCTGGCGCACTTTCGCGTCCAGAAGCCATTGGCAGGCACTTTCAAGATTTCGGAGCGTCTCGCTTGTGGTGAAGGTTTTGGAGACAGCGATGATCCCGGTCCGGTGGGGGTCAAGGTCTTGTATGGCCCTTGCCAGGGCCTCACCGTCGATATTGGCCACCACCCGGACTTCGGGGCCATCACCGGTGGTCCCGAGGGCATCGAGAAGCAGCGCTGGGCCGAGCGCTGAGCCGCCGATGCCGATGTGGAGAATGTGGCGCAGACCCGAAGTGCGCAGCCGCCGGGTCTCGGCTTCGAGCGCGGCATGTCCACCATGGACAGCCCGGGTTGCTGGATCGCGCAAAGCCATGTGGGTTGCAGCGCGTCCCTCGCTCGGGTTGACCGTGTCGCCGGCGGCCACCCGCTCGAGAAACTGGGCTACGCCGCATTCCGCGGCAAGCTCGGCGAGCACCGCAACAGTTGCAGCCTCGAGCCCAAGACGAGAGAGTTCGATCAGCATGCCGGGGAGTGCAAGCTGGTCCACATGGCCGGCATCGAGCATGGCACGAAGACTTGGTCGCGGCGCGAACTTGTGTGCCCGCGCCCGTTCCCAGGCCGCAGAGGGGGACATGGCAGCAGCCGGAGGCAGAGACATGACATCCCCCTAGAGCGGCCCCGGCGGGGATTGAAGTCGCATCAGCAAGTCATCCCGCCGCTCTTGCCTTGCTCCGGTGCTTGACAGTTGCCCGCCTCAGCGCGAGCGATTTCCGCATGGCATGGAGCGCCGAAGCCTCGAACTTGTCAGCGATCGTCCTCGGCGCGGACGGCCCAGTCCATGCCAGAAGCAAGAGGCTGGCAAGGTGATGGCAGACGCCAGGTCCCGTAAAGCAGGCAACGCAGACTGTGACGCGACCAGTCGCCTCGATGACGCCGGCTGGAGCCGACAAGTGCTGGGTCACGCCTTTGCTGATGAGGGGCTGCTGTTGCGGGCGCTGACCCACCGGAGCATCGGCCCGGACAATTTCGAACGGCTCGAATTCCTCGGCGACCGGGTTCTCGGCCTCGTGATTGCCGAGCATCTGTTCCGTGCCTTTCCAGGCGAGCCCGAGGGCGGCCTGACCAGGCGCTTCCATCATCTCGTCAGCCGCGAGACTTGTGCCGCCGTCGCCCGGTCGCTCGGCGTGCCGGGGCGGGTGCGATTGAACCAGCAGGCGCGAAGCGATGGCGGGGCCGATAGCGACAACATCCTTGGTGACGTGATGGAAGCGCTCATCGGCGCAGTCCACGCCGATGCGGGGCATGCAGCGGCCGAAGCCCTGGTGCTGCGTGCCTGGGCCCCGCGCCTCGGCTGTTGCGTGGAGTCGGTCAAGCATCCCAAGTCGGCGCTGCAGGAATGGGCGCTGGCCCGCAATCTGCGGCCACCTGTCTATGAGACGATCAGGCGATCGGGACCTCATCACGCGCCCCGCTTTGAAGTGCGGCTCACCGTTGGCGATTTGCCCTGCATTGAAGCGAGCGGCGGATCCAAGCAGGAGGCCGAAACGCGCGCGGCCGAGCTTTTCCTCGGGCGCCTCAGTGGCTGATGCGCCAAGGCCAGCGCCTCTGCGCTGCGGCACCATAGCGCTTATCGGCACCCCAAACGCCGGCAAGTCGACACTGGTCAACAGCCTCATCGGCCAGAAGCTTGCGATCGTGAGCCCGAAGGTGCAAACGACCCGCACCCGCCTGCTCGGGATTGCAGTTGCCGGCGCGGCACAGCTGTTGCTGTTCGATACGCCTGGGCTGTTCGCCCCCAAGCGGGCGATCGACCGGGCGATGGTCTCAGACGCGCGCGAAGTCGCGCGCGATGCTGATATCCGTCTGCTCCTGGTTGATGCTGCAAGGCCCGCCATGCCCGACGCGGTGGGAGAGGTGAGCAGCGAGGCAGCGCCAACCTGGCTGGTCTTGAACAAGATCGACCTGGTCGCAAAGGAGAAGCTGCTGCCGCTGGCAGCGCGGCTTGCAAACGAGGCGGCGTTCAAGCAGGTGTTCATGGTCTCGGCGCTGACTGGCGATGGCGTCACGGACTTGCGCGAAGCGTTGGCTGAGGCCGTGCCTGAAGGGCCGTGGCTCTACCCGGAAGACCAGCTGACCGATGCGCCCGCGCGGCTGGTCGCAACCGAGCTGACGCGCGAGCAGCTTTTCCTCCAGCTTGGGCAGGAGCTGCCCTATGCGGCAGCCGTGTTGCCCGAAAGCTTCGAGACAAGGCCGGACGGGTCGCTCCATATCCGCCAGCAGATCCTGGTTGAGCGCGACAGCCAGAAGGCAATCGTCCTCGGCAGGGGTGGGGCGCGCATCCGCGCCATCGGCGAGGCTGCGCGCGCGGCGATCGGCGAGGCGCTGGGAGCGCCAGTGCACCTCTTCTTGCATGTGAAGGTTGCACCTGGCTGGCCGGAGGATGCGCGGATGCTGCGGGCACTCGGACTGGCAGGGCCCCATCGGACCTGAAGCAACTGCTCCGGCCATGGACCGACATGAAGACGCCCTGGTGCTGACGGTGCTGCCCCATGGCGAGCATGCCGCCGTGGTCCGGTTTCTCGCGCGCGAGGCAGGCCTTCTGGCCGCCTATGTGCACGGCGCCCGCAGCCGGCGGCGGCGGGGCGACCTTGCGCCCGGCAACCGGGTTCGGCTGGCGCTCAGGTCGCGTGTTCCCGACCAGTTGCCGACGGCTGCGATCGAGCCACTGGCGAGCCGAGCGCTGCTCGCCTTTGGCCCTGCAACTGCTGCTGCGCTCGACTATCTTGTCCAGCTGCTGGCCGGGGCGCTGGCCGAGGGCGAGGCATGTCCGGATCTCTACCAGCGCTTCGATGCTCTCCTTGACCTGATGGCGGCCGGCGATGATTGGCTTGCGGCGATGATCCGGTTTGAACGTGATCTTCTCTCCGGGCTCGGTTTCGGGCTCGATCTTGCCCAGTGCGCCTTGACTGGCCAGCCGGCTGACCTCGGCTTCGTGTCTCCGCGCTCGGGTCGTGCTGTGTCCCGGACTGCGGTCGCAAACCAGCCTTGGGTGGGCCGGCTGCTCCCGCTCCCCGCCTTTCTCGTCGATGATGGGGCCTATGCGACCCCGACTGACATGAAAGCAGGCCTGGAGCTGACCGGGCATTTCCTTGCCCGCTACCTCTTCACCGATCTGCCGCGCGCTGCCGCCCTTCGCGCCGAGGCTGTGGCGCGGCTAGGGGCGATGCCATGAGCGCACCGACCGACGACCGCGTGCGTGATGCACCTTTTGACGCTGCTCTTGCCGAGCGCTACCTTGTCTATGCGCTCTCCACGATTACGGCGCGCTCGCTTCCCGATGTGCGCGACGGGCTGAAGCCAGTGCAGCGGCGCCTCTTGTGGGCGATGCGGCTGCTCCGGCTCGCCCCCGACCAGGCCTTCAAGAAAAGCGCGCGCGTCGTCGGCGACGTAATCGGCAAATATCACCCCCATGGCGACCAGTCCGTCTATGACGCGCTTGTCCGGCTCGCCCAGGATTTTGCCCTTCGCTACCCCCTCGTCGACGGCCAAGGCAATTTTGGCAACATCGACGGGGATGGCGCTGCTGCCATGCGCTATACCGAGGCGCGCCTCACCCGAGCCGCCACCCTCCTCATGGAGGATGTTGATGATGCGACGGTTCCGTTTCGGCCGACCTACAATGGTGAGGAGCAGGAGCCCGAGATCTTCCCGGCGGCCTTTCCCAACCTGCTCGCAAATGGGGCGCAGGGGATTGCGGTGGGCATGGCGACTGCGATTCCGCCGCACAATGTGGCCGAGATCGCCGATGCCGCAACGCTTCTGCTCGACGACCCCAAGACCGATCTTGCCGATCTTCTCGCAGTCATGCCGGGGCCAGACTTTCCGACTGGCGGCCTCATTGTCGAGCCGCGCGACTCAATTCTCGCAGCCTATGCAAGCGGGCGCGGCGGCTTTCGCCTGCGGGCGCGCTGGCATGTTGAGGAGCTCGGACGTGGGACCTGGGCGGCAGTTGTGACCGAAATCCCTTATGGCGTCGCCAAGGGCAAGCTCATCGAGCAGCTGGCCAGTCTGATTGCCGAGAAAAAGCTCGCAGCGCTCGAGGATGTGCGTGATGAGAGCGATACTGCCATTCGCATCCTGATCGAGCCGAAGTCGCGCAATGTCGCGCCTGATGCGCTCATGGACAGCCTGTTCCGCCTCTCAGACCTCGAAGTACGTGTGCCCTTGAACCTCAATGCGCTGGGCCCGGACCGGGCGCCGCGTGTGCTGGGTCTAAAGGCGGTCCTCCTGGCCTGGCTCAACCATCGCCGCGACGTGATGGTAAAGCGCAGCCGGCATCGGCTGGCTGCCATTGCCGACCGGCTTGAACTGCTGGAGGGTTTTCTCGCCGTCTATCTGAACCTCGACGAGGTGATCCGGATCATCCGCGAGGAGGAGGAACCGAAGCCAGCACTCATGGCCAGGTTCGCGCTGTCCGACCGGCAGGCGGAAGCCGTGCTCAACATGCGGCTGCGGGCCTTGCGCCGGCTGGAGGAGCTCGAAATCGGCCGCGAGCGCGACCGGCTGCTGGCTGAGCGCCGCCGGCTCGAGGGGCTGGTCGGCTCACAGGCACAGCAGACGAAGGCGTTGAAAGTCGAGCTGGCAGCGCTTCGGCGCGAGTTTGCGCCCGACACTGCCCTTGGGCGGAGACGGACCAGCTTTGCCGAGGCCGTTGCCGTCGCCCCCATCCCGAAAGAGGCACTGGTCGCCCGCGAGCCGCTGACGGTCATCCTCTCGGCCAAGGGCTGGATCCGAGCGCAAAAGGGCCATGCCGATCTCGCCGACTCCTCCGGGCTCAAGTTCAAAGAAGGTGACGAGCTTTTGCTCTGGTTTCATGCGGACACGCTGGACCGGATCCTGCTCCTTTGCCCTTCGGGCCGGGTCTTCACGCTCGATGCCCATGCGCTTCCCGGCGGGCGAGGGTTCGGCGAGCCCGTGAGCCTCATGGTCGACTGGCCGGCAGGCGCAGAGGTGGTGGCGGCCGCGCCGCTGCGGGAGGGCGCGCGCTGGCTGCTGGTGGCAAGCGATGGCCGCGGCTTTGTGGCCCCCGTCTCTGCTCTGGCCGCCGAGACGCGCAAGGGTCGGCAGGTGATGACGCCGCGCGCTGGCGCGCGCCTTGCGGTTGCGCGTGAAATCGCTGAGGGCGACGACCATCTGGCAATCATTGGCGCCAACCGGAAGCTGCTGCTCGTGCCGCTTGCCGAAGTCCCCGAACAGGAAAAGGGCCAGGGCGTTACCCTCCAGAAATATCGTGATGGCGGCGTCTCAGATGCAATTACGCTGAAGTTCGCCGACGGCCTGTCCTGGCGGATGGCCGGGGAGACGGGGCGCATCCGCACTGAGAGCAATCTTCTGCCCTGGCTCGGCGCGCGCGCCAGCGCTGGCCGAATGGCGCCGACTGGCTTCCCCCGAGACAACCGCTTCGCACAGTGATCCGGTTTATTGTTGCGCTCCTCCTCGCCACGTCGGCCGCAGCCGAGCCCTGGCCCCTGCCGCGCAGCGAAGTTGTCTCCATTCCTGCACTCGAGCTCGGACGCGGCTACCGCCATATTGTCGTGCTGCCGCCAGGCTATGAGGAAAACCCCACGCGACGCTACCCCGCCCTGTTCTTCACCGATGCGCCGCAGTCCGCCGCGCTCCTTGCCGGCATGATGACCCGGCTTTCGGCCGGCGGGCGCGGGCTCGAGCCGGCGATCCTCGTCGGCCTTGGCTATGCGGAAGGTGAGACTGGGCAATACAGCCGCCGGCGGGACTATACGCCCACCCCCCATGGCGACATTGACGCGACCTCCGACATGCCCGGCCGGCCGGTCCGCTACGGCGAGGCAGAAGCCTATCGCCGGCATCTTGAGACCGTCGTCTTCCCCGAACTCGAGCGCCGGTTCCGGATCGATCCGGCACGGCGCATGTATCTTGGCCATAGCTATGGTGGTCTTTTCGGAGTCCATGTGCTGCTGACGAAGCCGGAGATGTTTTCGCACTACATCCTCATCTCACCGTCGCTGTGGTATGATCGCAAGCTGATGCTGGCGCGGGAGCGTGGCTATGCGACGCGTAACCGCGACCTGCCTGCCAAGGCGCTGTTCCTGATCGGCGGGCTGGAGACGGTCGAAGACCCCGATCCCGAGCCCTTTGGTGACGCCTTGCACGCCATGGTCGAGGACCAGGAGGCGTTTGTCGCTGCGCTGAAGGGGCGGCGCTATCCCTCGCTTGCGGTCGAATCCCGCGTGCTTCCGGGCGAGGATCATGGCTCAGTCTATGTGCCCGCCGTCAGGATGGGGCTTGAATGGGCGCTTCCTGGCACCGGCAGGCCCGAGCGGCTGCCCTGCCCCAAGGACCAGCCGAACTGCCGCTATCCAAAGTGGGCGCCGGCCCAGCCCTGACGAGGTTCACTGGCGCACGAAGACATAGGGGCCGGGGTTGGGCACCCGGAAGGCGAACTGGCCATCGGGGAGCAGGCCCGCCTCGGCGTAACGAAGGGTGTCGCGGCTGAGGCGGATCTGGGCGGCAAGCCGCATGGTCCGGCCGGACTGGGCGGTGATCTCGCAGCCTTCAGGGATCCGGGCCACGAAGCCGTCCCGTGTCCGGCGCACGGGAAGCGCGCAACTGTCGGGGTAGCTGGTGACCTCGCGCAGCGTCAGCGTGCGGAACAGAGCGCTGTCGGGCGCGGCGGAGGCGAAGGGGGCGGGATCGCGGAACGCGTGGAAATGCATGGCGGTGCGGCCGGTGCGCGCATCCGGCCGGAAGACCCAGAGGCGCTGGCGGCTGACGGGGCCGTCCGGGCCGCCGCTGCGCCAGACGAGGTGGACGACGGTCCCACCGGCGCCGGCAAGGGCAGGCGCCTCGACGATGCGGAAACGGGCGTGCTGGCGGTCGAGCCATTCGTAAGGCGTGCCGGCGGTGGGCGGGCGGTGGAGCGCCGGGTCGGCGGCTTCGAACTGGGCGGCGTTGTCGAAGGTGCCGGCAAGGGCAATGGCCGGGTCGGGGAAGGCGTTGAAGCTCTGGCAGGCGGGCAGCAGGGCGAGAAGGGCGCAGGCGAGACCTGGGGGTCGGTCCCGTCGACTGGCCGGTCCGGCCAGGCGTGGGCCGGCCGGGCGGAAGGCGCGGGCGTGGACCAGCGCTTGCGCGCTAGCCACGGCCGCCTTCGCGACGCGCCATGAAGGCGAGGCGCTCGAAGAGCATGACATCGGCCTCGTTCTTGAGGAGTGCGCCGTGCAGGGGCGGGATCAGCTTCCTGGGATCACGCTCGCGCAGCATTTCGACCGGCAGGTCCTCGTGGAGGAGGAGCTTCAGCCAGTCGAGCAGTTCGGAGGTCGAGGGCTTCTTCTTGAGGCCGGGCATTTCGCGAATGTCATAGAAGATGGTGAGCGCTTCCCGCACCAGATCCTTGGCGATGTCGGGGAAATGGACGCGGATGATGGCTTCCATCGTCTCCCGATCAGGGAACTTGATATAGTGGAAGAAGCAGCGGCGCAGGAAGGCGTCGGGCAGCTCCTTCTCATTGTTGGAGGTGATGATGACGATGGGGCGCTGGCTTGCCTTTACGGTCTCTCCGGTCTCATAGACGAAGAACTCCATCCGATCGAGCTCCTGGAGGAGGTCGTTTGGGAACTCGATGTCGGCCTTGTCGATCTCGTCGATGAGAAGGACCGGGACAGTGGGGGCAGTGAACGCCTCCCACAGCTTGCCGCGGCGGATATAGTTCCGGATGTCGGAGACGCGCGGGTCGCCAAGCTGGCTGTCGCGCAGGCGCGAGACAGCGTCATATTCATAAAGGCCCTGCTGCGCCTTGGTGGTCGACTTGATGTGCCATTCGATGAGCGGCGCATTGAAGGCCTGCGCCACCTCATGGGCAAGCACGGTCTTGCCGGTGCCAGGTTCTCCCTTGACGAGGAGCGGCCGTCGCAGCGTGGCAGCGGCGTTGACTGCCACCCGCAAATCATCGGTTGCGACATAGGCGTCCGTTCCAGTGAAGCGCATGGGATCTCCTTCGCCTGCCTTGTGGCCGCAGGGCAACGACCTTGCAATCGAAGATTTGGGAGGGCTTGCCGGGGCGCTCGGCGGCGCGCATGGATGGCGCGCGTGCGACAGAAGGGGCCGCGAGGAGGAAGGGTTGCAGGAAGCAGAGATTATTGCGCTGGCAGCAGTCGTCGTGCTCGGCGCCTTCCTTCTCGGGGGAGTCCATATCGCAAACCGCAAGGGCGGCGAGTTCGCTGGCCACCCCAAGGGCCTTTACATGCTCTTCTTTGCCGAGATGTGGGAGCGCTTCTCCTACTACGGGATGCGGGCGATTCTCATCTTCTATTTGACCCAGCACTGGCTGTTCTCGGATTCCAAATCCGCCCTCATCTACGGCGCCTACACCAGCCTCGTGTACATCACCCCCGTGCTCGGCGGGTGGCTTGCTGACCGTTATCTCGGCCAGAGGAAGGCCGTGCTCTTCGGCGGGGTGCTTCTGGCGGTCGGCCACCTGCTGATGGCTGTCGAAGGCACCGGCGGGCAGGATGATCCCACCATTAACATCTTTTGGGCAGCGCTTGCCTTCATCATCGTTGGCTCGGGGTTCTTGAAGGCCAACATCTCGGTGATGGTCGGCCAGCTCTACCGCCTGACCGACCCCCGGCGGGACTCGGCCTACACCATCTTCTACATGGGCATCAACGTGGGCGCAGCGCTTGGTACCATCCTCGTTGCCTATCTCGGCCAAACGCGCGGCTGGGGCTGGGGCTTCGGACTTGCCGGGATCGGGATGCTTGCTGGGCTCATCGTCTTCGTGCTCGGCCGCCGCGCCCTCAATGGTGCAGGTGAAGCGCCCGCGCCGCTCGCTCGCACCCGCGAGTGGAGCCTCTATGCCATCGGGCTTGCCGCAGTCGCTGTCATCTGGGGGCTGGTCCAGTTCCAGGACGTGATCCAATCGCTGCTTGCAGCCGCGGGCGTGCTGCTGCTGGGCTATGTGCTCTTCCAGGCCTTCCGGCTTGAGAAGGAGCCGCGCGAGCGCATCTTCGCAATCCTGTTCCTGATCTCGCTCAACCCCATCTTCTGGGGGCTGTTCGAGCAGGCCGGGGGCTCGATGAACCTGTATACCGACCGGTTCGTCGACCGGGCCGGGGTTCCGGCCGGAATCTTCCAGTCGATCAACCCCATCTACATCATCCTGTTCGCGCCCATGTTCGCGGCATTGTGGCAATGGCTGGCACGGCGCGGGCTCGAGCCTTCGGCTCCGGCCAAGTTCGGCATCGCACTCCTCCAGATGGGGCTTGCCAATCTGGTGTTGGTGTGGGGAACAGCAGCGTTCGGAGTGGAAGTGATGACACCTGTCATCCTTGTCTTCCTCTACTATCTCCTCGCAACGACTGCCGAGCTCTGCTTGTCGCCTGTGGGCTTGTCTGCCATGAACCGTCTGGCGCCAGCGCATCTCGCCTCGCTCATCATGGGGGCATGGTTCTACATGTCGGCGGTCGGCAATTTCGTCGCCGGCAAGATCGGCGAGGCAACTGGCGGCGAGAGCGGTGAGATGACGAAGCAGGGTCTGCTCGACATCTACGAGCTGTTCGGCTGGATCACAATCGGGGTCGGCGTGGTGGTGCTGCTGCTTGCGCCGCTGGTCCGGCGGTGGATGCACCTTGAGACCCTCAGGGACGATGCCGCGCCATTGCTCGCGCGCAGCGAAACCGAAGCAGCCGAAGGCATGCGGGCATAGGCAGGAGTAACGACGGGATGGCGGGACGAGCGGTGATGCTCATGGCAGCCATGCTAGCGGCAGCATTCGCGCTTGCGGCCTGCACGACAACTGGTGGGCCGCGTGGCGTGGCGGCCGCGAAGCCGGCGCAAGCGACTGCACCGGTCTCGAAGGGCGTACCGGCCGACACTGCCTTCGCGTCCACCTACAAGCCCTTTCCAAGCGTGCCGACTGTCATTGCGGATGTCACCATTTACGATGGCAAGGGCGGCCGGATTGATGGCGGCGCAGTCCGGTTCGAGGCCGGCCGCATCACAGCGATCGGTCAGAAGGTCGCAACGGAAGGTGCAACCGTCATCGATGGGCGCGGCAAGTGGGTGACGCCAGGCATCATCGATGTCCACTCCCACCTTGGCAACTATCCCTCACCAGGCGTTGAGGCCCACAGTGACGGCAACGAGGTAACGGGGCCGGTCCGCTCCGAAGTCTGGGCGCTCCATGGTGTGTGGCCGCAGGACCCTGGCTTCGGGAGGGCGCTTGCCGGTGGCGTGACTGTGCTCCATGTGTTGCCCGGCTCTGCCAACCTGTTCGGCGGCCGGGGCGTCACGCTCAAGAATGTGCCGGGGGTGACTGCGCTTGACATGCTGATGCCGGGTGCGCCCTGGTCCTTGAAGATGGCCTGCGGCGAGAACCCGAAGCGGGTCTATGGCGGCCGCAACCAGATGCCCGGCTCGCGCATGGGCAATGTCGCCCTTATGCGCCAGACTTGGGCCAATGCGGAGAAATACCGCGCCGACCGAGCGAAGCCCGGCCCCAACTTCCGCCGCGATCTGCAGTTGGAAACGCTTGCGGACGTCCTCGACGGGAAGATCCTGGTCCAGAACCATTGCTATCGTGCTGACGAGATGGCGATGGTGATCGCGATGACGAAGGAGTTTGGCTACCGCGTCTCGGCCTTTCACCACGCGGTCGAGGCCTACAAGATCGCCCCCTTGCTCGCAGCCGAGGGCATTTGCGGCGCACTCTGGGCCGACTGGTGGGGCTTCAAGATGGAAAGCTATGATGGCATCCGCGAGAACCTGCCTTTCCTCCACGCTGCCGGTGGCTGTGCGGTTACGCACTCCGATGACCCCCACGGAATCCAGCGTCTCAACCAGGAGACTGCCAAGGCACTCGCCGACGGCCGGCGGATGGGCCTGAAGATTCGTGACGAGGAGGCCTGGACCTGGATTGCAATCAACGCTGCCAAGGCGCTCGGAATTGCCGACAAGGTGGGAAGCCTCGAGCCTGGCAAGCAGGCCGATGTGGTGCTCTGGAATGGCGATCCGCTGTCCGTCTATTCCCGGCCACTGAAGGTCTGGGTCGATGGTGCGCTCCTTTACGATGCGACCAACCCGCGCCTGCGCCCCGTTTCCGATTTCGAGCTTGGCCAGGCCGGTGAGGGGGACGTGAAATGAGGTGGCTCCTTGCAGCGCTTGCTCTGGCGCTGGCCATCCCGGCTTTCGCGCAAGAGCGCCTGGCGATCACTGGCGGCCGGGTCGTCACCAACGCGGGCGCGCCCATAGAGGGCGGGACTGTGCTCCTCTCTGGCGGGCGCGTCCAGGCGGTGCTGCCGGCGGGTGCGGCCGTGCCTGCCGGCTATCGGGTGGTTGAGGCGGGTGGCAAGTGGGTGACGCCCGGCATCATCGCCGGCATTTCCCAGCTTGGCGCAGTCGAGGTGCACGCCGTCGACCAGACCAATGAGACCATCGCCCGCAATGCCCCCACATCAGCGGCGCTCGCCCTCGAAGTGGGGCTGGACCCGGAGGAGACTGCGATCGCCGTCACCAGGATCGAAGGCGTGACGGCGGCCGTCACTGCCCCCTTTCCCGGGCGCACCATCTTCGCTGGCCAAGGTGCCATCATCAGTCTTGGCGAAGGCGTGCGCTCCCCGATCCGGGCGCGCGCATTCCAGCATGTCGCCTATGGGGAGATGGGGAGCCGGATTGCCGGCGGGACTCGGCCGGCGGCCTGGGCAGAGATCCTGAACGCGCTCGAGGAAGCTAGGCGGCTGCAGACCGGGCTCGTCTTGCCGATGCGGGATCAGCACCGGGACTTGCGCGTGACACGCGACGATGCCGAAGCTCTGGTGCCGGTTTTGACCGGAGCCCAGCCGCTGCTGGTTCGGGTCAACAAGGCAGCCGACATTCGCCAGGTCCTCAAGCTGCGCCAGATCTACCCCGGAATTCGCCTGGTGCTGGTGGAGGCTGCCGAAGGCTGGATTGTGGCGGATGAGCTGGCGCAGGCCAATGTCCCGGTCATCACGCTCGGCATGGACAATCTGCCAGGCCGGTTTGAGACCATGGCTGCGACCATGTCGAACGTGGGGCGGATGGTGGCAGCAGGCGTCAAGGTGGCGCTTGGCACGCCCGATCTCGACGCCAGCTTCCAGCCGCGCCTTTTGCCACAATATGCTGGAAACCTGGTGGCGCAGGGCCGGCTTCCGGGGGGAGTCGGGCTCTCCTGGGACCAGGCGTTTGCGGCCATCAGCCGGGTCCCGGCCGAGATCTTCGGGCTTGCGGACATGGGGCGGCTGGCTCCGGGAATGCGCGCTGATATTGTCATCTGGTCGGGCGATCCGCTCGAGCTATCTTCGGCACCCGAGGCGGTCATCATTGGCGGCGTGGCCCAGCCCATGGAGAGCCGGCAGACGAAGCTTGCCCGGCGCTATCTCCCCGGCCAGCCGGAGACCGGGCTGCCGAAGGCCTGGACTCGCTGACGGGACTTCCCCGCTGCCCGGTCCAGTGGCAGGAGGGGGCGGGAGAGGGAGGATCAGGATGGGGCTCTTTATCCTTCTGATGGCAGCGTTCGTCTTGACCCACATCGGCCTTGCCACGCCGCCAGTTCGGGACGGGCTGGTGGTGCGCCTGGGCGAGACCGGGTTTCGGGTCGGTTATTCGCTTCTGTCGCTGGCGCTCCTCATTGGCGCGGTGCAAGTCTACCAGAAGCTTCCCGAGGATGCGCTGTTGTGGACTGCCGGCGTCGGCGCCTATCATGTCGCAAACCTTCTCATGCTGCTCGCCTCGATCCTGTTTGTGGGCTCGCTCACTCCGGCCAACCGGGCGCTCGCCGGGGTGCCGCCGCGGCCCGGGAACGAAGGGCCTTCGGGCGTGTTGCGCTGGACTCGCCACCCGATGATGTGGGCCTTCGGCCTCTGGGCCTTCGTCCATGGGTGGCTGGCAGGGGACGCGCCCACGCTCGTGCTTGCTGGCGGCATCGGCACGCTGGCGCTGGTGGGCGCGGCCTTCCAGGATGGCAAGAAGGCCCGCCAGCTGGGCGCCGACTGGAAGATGTATCAAGCGCGCACCAGCTTCGTGCCATTCGCAGCCATCCTTGCTGGCAAGCAGCCGCTCTCGGCCCTGTGGCCCGGGCTTGTCCCCGTGGTGGGCGGTGTCCTGTTCTGGCTGGTGCTGACTTTCCTTCATCCGAGCCTCATCGCAGCCCCCATGGTTGGCATCTGGCAATTCGTCTGATGGCGGCTGCAGGCGAGGGCTTTGCCGGCCGGCGGGTTTGGGTCACCGGTGCGTCCTCAGGCATCGGTGCCGGGCTTGCGCGCGCCTTCGGCCGCGCGGGTGCCGAGCTCATTCTCTCGGGCCGCAAGGTGGCAGCGCTCGAAGCCGTGGCTGAGGCTGCCGGCGGCAATGCCGAGCTTCTTCCCTTCGAGGCGACCGACATCGAAGCGCTTCCCGACATTGTCGCGCGCGCCGGACGCGTGGATCTGCTCGTCAACAATGCCGGGATCTCGCAGAGGAGTCTGGCTGAGGACACGGATTTCCAAGTCTACCGCACCATCATGGAAGTGGACTTCTTCGCACCCGTCGCGCTCACGAAGCTGGTGCTGCCGCAGATGCTTGCGCGTGGCGAAGGGCATATTGCAGCGGTTGCGAGCGTGGCCGGCAAGGTCGGCTCGCCGCAGCGCACCGGCTATTGTGCGGCCAAGCATGCGCTCATGGGCTTTTTCGATGCGCTTCGCACCGAGGTCGCCCATCGGGGGGTCAAGATCTCGACCATCGTGCCTGGCTATGTCGCAACCCCGATCGCCACGCGGGCGCTCACAGCTGACGGCACGCCACGCGGCGAAGGCGAAGACGAAGTGGACCAGGGGATCAGCGCCGACGCGGCTGCTGCCATCATCCTCGAAGGACTAGCTGCCGGCCAGCGGGAGATTCCGGTCGGTGCCGCGGGGGGCATGGAAATGGCGCTGCTGGACATGAAGCGACAAGACCCGGAAGGGCTGTTCGATCTCATGCAGAAGCTTGGCGCGGCTGTGGTGACGAGGTTTGGCAAGGCGGCGGCATGAGGGGCTGGGTGATGCCGCACCGGACGGTCTCTGGCCGGATCCGCTACACCAGCAACAAGCCCGGACACGAGGGCCAGTGGCGCGGCTGCGAGAACTTCACCTTCACCCACCACGCCGACGGGCGGGTGACCATGCTGGCGCGCTGCGAGATCGCCGAGCCGGATCCGCCGGTGCTGCGCCACATCATCTATTCGCTCGATGCCAACGGCCGACCGTTTGACTGCCTTGTCCGGCTCGATGTCGGTGGTGCCTTCATGGGTTCGGGCCTGTTCACCTTCAACTGGGAGGCGGGCGAAGTCGTGTGCGCAAGCCATGGGCCCGCAATTGGGCGCCTCGAGCAGACCCTTCCGATCGGCGAGGGTCTCGACGGGTTCGGCACCCACCCGATCGTGGGCGACGCCTACCTTACCAAATGCATGGACCTCTCGAAGGGCCCACACCGGCGCCAGATCCGGGTGCTTCTGCCCTCGCCTGATCATCGCGGCGCGACGCCACCGATGCTCGCTGAGGTGCGGATCGGCCTTGAATATGTGGGAGACGCGGAGGCTGAATGCCTGGCCGGTCGCTTCGCCTGCCACCATTTCCGTATCCTCGATGATGAGGGGCCAGGCATGGGCGGCAAGCCCCACCCGCCCTACGACATGTGGGTGACAGCCGACAGCGACCGGCTGTTCGTGAAGGGTGGCGTCGGCGGCGACATGGCGACCTGGTACGAACTTGAAGCGCTGGACCGCTAGGGCGCGGCCACAAAGGGCGCGTCGCCTCCGCTGATGGACAAGCCGGGCGCTGGCTGCTGTCTCAATCCCCAGCCGGGGTGAGGAAGACCGGGGTTCCAGGGCCGATGGGCAGGCCAAGGACCAAAAAGGCGAGGAGCGTGAGAATCCCGGCGAGATAAAAGGCAACAGAATAGGGCAGCATGGTTGCAATCATCGTGCCTATTCCCATGCCAGGCAGGTATCGCGTGGCAGCAACAAGCGCGAGTGGAAAATAGCTCATGAGCGGCGTGATGATGTTGGTGACAGAATCGCCGATCCGGTAGGCGGCCTGGGTCGCCTCGGGCGAAATCCCGACCAGCATGAACATCGGCACGAAGACGGTCGAGAGGATGGCCCATTTTGCACTTGCCGAGCCCATGAAGAGGTTCAGGAAGGCGGTAAGCGTGACCACGCCGACGAGGAGCGGGACTTCGCTAAGGCCCGACTCCCGGAGGGCGCCAGCGCCATGGATTGCCGAGATGGTGCCAAGGTTTGACCAGGCGAAGAAGGCGATGAAGTGGGCCGCCATGAAGGCAAGCAAGATGTAGGAGGCCATGCTCGCTATGGCGTCCTCGGCCATTTTTATGGCATCTGCTGCCGAGCGGATGCGGCCGGTGGCGCGGCCGTAGAGGATCCCCAGCACGGCAAGGCCGATGGCAGTCAAGGCGACGATGGCACTGTAGAGCGGCTCAAGCCCGCCGGTTGCGGGATCCCGCAGAACCGCGCCTTCCCCCCAAGAGAGTGCAGCGATGAAAAGACCGATGGCGAGCGCGCCAAGCCCGGCGCGGGCGAGGCCCCGGCGCTCGTCGGACGAGAGCGCGCCTGTTGCCATCAGCTCAAAGCCCGGCGGGGCCTGCCAGCTGCCAAGCCGCGGCTCCACCACCCGGACCGTGACGAAGGCGCCGACCAGTGCGAAGACGGGAACAAGGGCCATCATCAGGAACCAGTTGGCGGTCGCGAGCACGGTGTAGCCAGGGTCGATCATTTGCGCTGCCGTCTCGGAAATGCCACCGAGGAGCGGATCAAGCGAAGTGACGAGAAGATTGGCGCTGTAGCCGCCGGAGACTCCGGCAAAGGCGGCGGCAAGTCCGGCAAGCGGGTGGCGGCCGGCGGCTGCAAAGATGGCGGCACCAAGCGGCACGAGCACCACATAGCCGGCATCAACGGCAAGGCTCGACATGATGCCAGCAAAGGTAAGAGCAAGCGCGAGCAGCGCGCGCGGGACCGAGCGAACAAAACCGCCCAGTGCGGCGGCGATAAGGCCCGAGCGCTCAGCAATTCCGATCCCGATCATCACGGTCAGCACAGTGCCGAGCGGCGGAAAGCCAGTGAAGGTTTTCGGCATCTCAACGAGCATGCGCCGGAGCGTCTCAGCCGAGAGCAGATTGACTGCAGAAAGAGTCTCGCCGGTTGCGGGATGCACACCAGAGACGCCCAGGGCATGGGCGACGACGGAGGCCGCAACCACGATGAGCGCCAGCAGAAGGAACAGAAGGACAGGGTGGGGGAGCCGGTTTCCCAGCGCCTCGATCGTCTTTAGCATCTGGTGCCTCTAGCGGAGATGCCAGAGCCGGCAAGGGTGGACAGGCGGGCAGCGACGGCCCTAGGCTTCACCAATGCTCGAGAAGGTGCTGCCGGTCGCGGGGGCGCTTGGCGCGGCCCTGCTCGCGCTGGTTGCGGGTCTTGCGCCGGCACTGGTCGCGGGTTTGGCGATTGCGGCTGGGCTGCTTCTTCTGACTGTCACACAGTTTGGCTACCGAAATGCGACATCGCCCCCGATTGATCGCGAGCGAGACGTGACGACCAAAGCCACCGAACGCCCGCCAAGCTTTGACCTCGTGGGCATCGATGCGCTGCCAGACCCTGCGCTCGTGGTCCTTGGCACGTGGCGCGCGGTAGCGGCCAACTCGCAGGCGCGGCTCCTGTTCGGGCCGCGCGTGGCAGGTGCAGATGTGCGGCAGGCGGTGCGACATCCAGTGGTCATTGATGCGCTGCGCGCGGCCATGGCGGGCGACAGCCCTGCGATCCGCGAAGTTGGGGCACTCGGGCATGCCGAAGGCGCGTTCCGAGTGCGGGCGGTATCGCTCGGGGACGAACGATTTCTCGTGACCTTCACAGATATCACCCAGGCCCGCGTGGCCGAGCGCATGCGGGCCGACTTTGTCGCAAACGCCAGTCACGAGCTCCGGACACCGCTTGCCAATATTTCCGGCTTTATCGAGACTCTCCTCGGCCCAGCCGCTGAGGATGAACCGGCTCGGCGCCGCTTTCTTGAGATCATGGCGCGTGAATCTGGGCGGATGAGTCGGCTCATCGACGATCTTTTGTCGCTCTCCAGGATCGAGCTCGACAAATATGTCCGGCCGCAAGCGCCGCTCGACCTCCCCCCTCTCTTGACCGACGTCGGCAAGACCCTTGCCATGCGGCTTGAAGCCGATGGCCGGCGACTCCTCATCGATGTGGGAGAAGGCCTGCCGCAAGTGATCGGTGACCGCGACCAAATCCTCCAGGTGCTGCACAATCTCGTCTCCAATTCCCTCAAATACGGGCACTCTGGAACACCGATCCGGCTTTCGGCAGCGCTTGTTGCCGGCAATGCCAGGATGGAGGAAATGGTGCGGGTCAGCGTGGAGGATGTCGGCGATGGAATTGCGCCAGAGCATCTGCCGCGACTGACCGAGCGCTTCTACCGGGTCGACACCGGCCGTTCGCGGTCTATGGGTGGCACCGGACTTGGTCTTGCCATCGTCAAGCATATCGTCGAGCGTCACCGCGGCCGGCTCGAGATCACCAGCCGGCAGGGCGAGGGCACAACCGTCGCCTTCACACTGCCAGTTGTGCCAAGACGGCTCGATCCGGCTGGCGACGCCGCGAGTCCGGCAGCCATGCCAGCCGCCCCGGAGCCAGCGCCGCTGGAACTGAAGCGGGAGTCATAATTTCGCAACAAAAGTGTCACAGGGCGCCAATAGGTGCGTCCTAGGGCAAGTGATGGCGGCCCGGCATTGATGGAGAATCCAGCGCGTGCAAGGGAAGGTCCAGCGCGTCAGCGGCAGGATGGAGCTGCCGTGGGCCGCATGAAGGGGCAAGGGTTCCGCACGGGTTTTGCGGTTGCCGCCCTGCTGCTGGCCGGCAGTGCGGCTGCGCGCGAGCAGATCCGGATCGTTGGCTCCTCGACCGTCTTTCCCTTCACCACCGCAGTTGCCGAGAATTTCCGCCGCGCCAATCCGCAGTTTCGCACACCCATTGTCGAATCAACTGGGACCGGTGGAGGCATCAAGCTCTTCTGTAGCGGGGTCGGTGCTCGCCACCCCGACATTGCCAACGCTTCGCGACGTATCAAGCCAAGTGAGGTGGAACAGTGCCGGCGCGCTGGCGTCAATCGGATCATCGAAGTCAAGATCGGCATCGATGGTCTGGTGTTGGCGCAGGCCAAGACGGGACCAGCGCTCAAGCTGACCCAGCGCCAAGTCTACCACGCGCTCGCCAAGACACCCTTTGGGGCGACCAGGCGGCCGACCTTCTGGAGCGACATCGACCCCCGCCTGCCGCGTCTTCGAATCGAAGTCATCGGCCCACCGCCTACGAGCGGGACTCGTGACGCCTTCAACGAACTCTATATGCGTGCCGGCTGCGACACCGAGCCAGCGATGCGGGCGCTGGCCAAGACCGACCCCGATCGGCACCGCGAGATTTGCGAGCGGGTGCGCGAGGACGGGCCCTATGTCGAGGCCGGCGAGAATGACAATCTTATTGTCCAGAAGCTGGTCGCCAACCCGAGCGCAATCGGCGTGTTCGGTTTCAGCTATTTCGAGGAGAATACGGACACGCTGCGTGACGTGCCGATCAACGGCGTACTCGCAAGCCCGGAGACGATTGCCAGCGGCGCCTATCCGGGTGCCCGGGCCATCTACATTTATGTGAAGGGGGAGCATGTGGACTCGGTCAGGGGGCTGAAGGAGTTCCTCACCGAGTTCACGCGCGAGGGGACCATGGGGCCGAAGGGCTATCTCGCCCGGCGTGGGCTGGTTGCCCTACCAGCGCAGGAGCGCGAGGTGGTGAGGGCGCGCGCGCGGGGCCTCGTTGCGCTGAAGCCAGGCGAGGTGGGCTAGCGCCATGGCAACGGGCTGGCTGTTCCTTGCAGCAGTACTGCTCGCTGCCATGGCCTGGAGCTATGGGCGGGCGCGTGGGTTTGCGTTCGAGGCTGCCAGAACTCGGTCTGGAGAGGTGCACTCCCGGCCAGCGTACCATGGGGCCTATGTCGCCTTGCTCGGTTTTCTTCCAGCTGCGGCCCTGCTCGCCTTCTGGGGGATTTTTGGCGAGCGCTTTGTTGCGGATGCCGTGCTTTCTTCGCTTCCCGATCGCGGCGGGTTTGACAGCGACTTGGCGCGCACCACCTTCTTGACCGAAGTCGAGGAGCTGGCCGGCGGGAGCCGGACCTCTGTCTTTGACTCGCGTGCGCCTGCGGCTGCTGCGGTCTGGCAGGCGGCCGAGACGCGTTACCGTTGGCTGGTGACCGCAGCTGCGCTCGCGCTTTTCCTCGCTGGCGCGCTGTTCGCAGCCTCCCGGCTGCGGCCCGGCTTCCGGGCCCGCACGGCCGTCGAGCGGATTGTCATTGCCATTCTCGTCCTTGCCTCGCTCATTGCGATCCTGACCACCTTCGGGATCGTGCTTTCGCTCCTGTTCGAAACGCTGCGCTTCTTTGGCAAAGTGAGCCCGGCCGAATTCCTGTTTGGCCTCAACTGGTCGCCGCAGACGGCAATCCGGGCTGACCAGATTGGCTCGACAGGCGCATTCGGTGCCGTGCCCTTGTTCTGGGGCACCATCTTCATCGGCGCCATCATCGCCATGCTGGTCGCCATTCCACTGGGCCTCATGTCGGCCATCTACTTGACGCAATATGCGCCTGCCGGCTTCCGCCGCTGGGCGAAGCCCATTCTCGAGGTGCTCGCTGGCGTGCCGACAGTCGTCTACGGCTTTTTTGCTGCACTGACGGTCGCACCCCTCGTCCGCCAGCTGGGCTTGAGCCTCGGGATTGCCGATGCGTCAGCCGAGAGCGCGCTTGCCGCTGGCCTTGTCATGGGGATCATGATCATCCCCTTCGTCTCCTCCATGGCCGACGATGCGCTGACTGCGGTTCCCAATGCGATGCGCGACGGCAGCCTTGCCATGGGCGCGACCATTTCCGAGACCATTGGCCGGGTACTGATCCCAGCGGCACTTCCGGGAATCGTCGGCGGCATTATGCTCGCCGTCTCGCGCGCGATCGGCGAGACGATGATCGTCGTCATGGCGGCAGGCCTTGCTGCCAACCTGACTGCCAATCCGTTCAAGTCCGTCACGACGGTCACTGCGCAGATCGTCGCACTGCTGACCGGAGACCAGGAGTTCGACAGCGCCAAAACACTTTCGGCCTTCGCCCTTGGGCTGGTGCTATTCTTGGTCACGCTTGCGCTCAACATCTATGCGCTGGCGATCGTCAAGCGCTACCGCGAGGCCTATGAATGACGGGCTCGGGGGACCTTGTGGCCGAGACGGCGATCGCCTTGGAGGGTGCGCCTGCTGTGCGGGTGGGTACCGACTGGGCCAGCGCCGAGATGCGGGCGAGGATTGCCAAACGCTACCGCGCTGAGCGGCTTTTCCGCTTGCTCGGTGTTCTCGCACTTGCCGTTGCCGGCGGCTTTCTCCTTTTCCTTCTTGCAACCATCGTGCGAGATGGCTGGAACAGCTTCCGCCAGACGGAAGTCAAGGTGGAAGTCAGCTTCGATCGGGCACTCCTTGGCCTTGCTGCAGACGAAACGCCGAGCAAAACGGCGTTGCTCGCGGCCGACTGGCCGTCGCTCCTGCTGCCCGCTTACGACCGCGAGCCGGGCCTCGAGCGTGCCATTTCCGAAGGTGCCTGGGTGCGCTTGCGCGATCTCGCCCTCAAGGACCCGGCGATCCTTGGCAGCACCCGTGCGGTCTGGCTGACGGCTGCGTCCAACACCGATCTTCTTGCCAAGGGCGCGTTTGACCTCACGGCCGCCGAAGAGGACCGCCGCGTGTCTGACCGCGAGATCGCCCTCTTCCGCAAGCTTGAAGCCGAAGGGCGCATCCGGATCGGGTTCAACCGGCTGTTCCTGACGCAAGCGGACTCAACGGTGCCAGAGCAGGCGGGGATCTGGGGTGCGCTCAAGGGTTCTGTGCTCACGATCCTGGTCACGCTGGCGCTGGCCTTCCCAGTCGGGGTCTTGTCGGCCATCTATCTTGAAGAGTTCGCGCCCAGGAACCGTCTCACTGATATCGTCGAAGTCTCGATCAACAATCTCGCTGCAGTGCCGAGCATCATCTTTGGCCTGCTCGGCCTTGCAGTGTTCCTGAATGCCTTTGGCATGCCGCGCTCGGCGCCGCTGGTCGGAGGCCTTACCCTTGCGCTCATGACCCTGCCGGTCATCGTCATTGCCGCACGGGCGGCAGTCAAGGCCGTGCCTCCTTCCATCCGCGATGCTGCGCTTGGTGTTGGCGCCTCGAAGGTGCAAGTGGTCTTCCACCATGTGCTGCCGCTGGCGCTGCCGGGGATTCTTACTGGCACCATCATCGGCGTCGCCCGGGCGCTTGGGGAGACGGCACCGCTTCTCATGATCGGCATGCGGGCCTTTCTTATCGATGCTCCAGCGGGCGTGACTGAGCCAGCAACCACTCTGCCGGTCCAGATCTTCATCTGGTCCGACAATGTGGCGCGCGGTTTCATCGAAAAGACAAGCGGCGCCATCGTTGTGCTGCTGCTCTTCCTCTTGACCCTCAACAGCGTCGCCATCTGGCTGCGCAACAGATACGAGGTGCGCTGGTGAACGAGACTGCTGGGCTGGCGCGGCCGCCACGCATGGCAAGCAAGGTGGGCCCGAAGATGTCGGCCCGCGATGTCCATGTGTTCTACGGCCCGAACGAGGCGTTGAAGGGCGTCTCGCTCGACATCACGACCGATGAGGTCATCGCCTTTATCGGCCCGTCCGGTTGCGGCAAGTCCACTTTCCTCAGGTGCTTCAACCGGATGAACGATACTGTTGCCTCGGCGCGAGTGACGGGCAGCATCACGCTTGATGGCGAGGACATCTATTCGCCGGCGATGGATGTGGTGCAGCTGCGCGCCCGGGTGGGCATGGTGTTCCAAAAGCCCAACCCCTTTCCGAAGTCGATCTACGAGAACATCGCCTATGGCCCGCGGATCCATGGGCTCGCCCGTTCCAAGTCCGAGCTCGATGGCATTGTCGAGAATGCGCTCCAGCGCGCGGGCTTGTGGACCGAAGTGCGCGATCGGCTCCAGGAGCCCGGCACGGCCTTGTCCGGCGGCCAGCAGCAGAGGCTGTGCATTGCCCGGGCAATTGCCGTTGATCCGGAAGTCATCTTGATGGACGAGCCCTGCTCGGCGCTCGACCCGATTGCGACTGCCAAGGTCGAGGAGCTGATCGACGAGCTGCGCGGCCGCTATGCCATCGTCATTGTCACCCACAACATGCAGCAGGCTGCCCGCGTGTCGCAGAAGACGGCCTTCTTCCACCTGGGCGACCTGGTCGAGTTTGGCGACACCCGGCAGATCTTCACCAACCCCCGGGAGACTCGCACCAAGGATTATATCACGGGAAGATATGGCTGATGACCGCCGAGCCTACGACGCCGCACACGGTCAAGTCATTCGACGAGGAGATCGACGAGCTGCGAACCCTTGTCTCGCAGATGGGCGGGTTTGCCGAAGCCCAGATTGCAACCGCGATCGATGCTCTCATCCGGCGCGACGGCGACCTCGGGCTCAAGGTCGCCGAGGATGATGCCGAGCTCGACCGGCTGGAAGGCGAGGCGGAAGCAATGGCAGTTTCGATCATCGCCCGCCGGGCACCGATGGCAGATGATCTTCGCGAACTCGTCGCAGCACTCAAGATTTCGGCCATCATCGAGCGCATCGGCGATTATGCCAAGAACATCGGCAAGCGCGCTTCCTCCATGGCGGCATCGGTGCCAGTTCAACCGGTTGCCATCATTCCCGAAATGGGCCGGCTCGCGGCCTCAATGCTGAAGGACGCACTTGACGCCTATGTCGAGCGCGATGCCCGTCTCGCCATCGATGTGATGATGCGGGATACGTCTGTCGATGATCTCTACAACTCGCTGTTCCGGTCGCTCCTTACCTACATGATGGAAAATCCGCACCATATCACGCCTTCGGCGCACCTGCTTTTCATTGCCAAGAATCTCGAGCGGATTGGCGACCATGCGACCAACATCGCGGAGATGGTGCATTTCCAGGTGACCGGCCAGCATCTTGTCGAACGGCCCAAGGCCGACCAGACTCCACTTTACACTGAAACCCTCCCACCCCGATCGTGAGGCCCAACGATGCGCGCCAAGATCCTTCTCGTCGAAGACGACAGCAACCTTGTTGAGCTTGTGCGCTACAATCTCGACAAGGAAGGGTTTGATGTCATCTCCACCCATGATGGCGAAGAGGCGCTGGTCATGGCCGAAGAGGAACGGCCTGATCTTGTCGTGCTTGACTGGATGATCGCCAATCTGTCTGGCATTGAGGTCTGCCGCCGGCTGCGCCGCGAACCGGACACGGCTGGGCTTCCCATCATCATGTTGACCGCCCGGGCCGAGGAAGGCGACCGGGTGCGAGGGCTTGAGACTGGCGCCGATGACTATGTGACGAAGCCGTTTAGCCCACGTGAGCTGGTGGCCCGAGTGCGGGCCTTGCTGCGGCGGCTGCGGCCAGCGCTCTCGGGCGGCAGCCTCGAATATGGCGGCCTCGTTATGGACACGACTGCCCACAAGGTGACTCGCGACGGCGTGCCCGTCCAGCTGGGGCCAACCGAGTTCCGGCTGCTGCGCCACTTCCTCGAACATCCGGGCCGAGTGTTCAGCCGGGAACAGCTGCTCGATGCCGTATGGGGCCGCGATGTCTATGTCGAGCAGCGCACGGTGGACGTGCATATCCGGCGCTTGCGCAAGGCCATCAATGGCGACGATCTCCCCGATCTCATCCGCACCGTGCGCTCGGCAGGCTATGCGCTTGATGCGGATGGTCTGAGCATCGCCACCGCAGGGCTCGCCAGCGCGGCGCGCTAGCCCTTCCGGCCTGCCGCTCGGCGCCCTATGGCGGCGGCCGAGAACAGCCGAAGGGGTGAGATATGATCCGTTTCGACAACCGCGTTGCTATTGTGACTGGCGCTGGTGGGGGGCTTGGCCGGCGCTATGCGCTCGATCTTGCCGCGCGCGGTGCCCGGGTGGTGGTCAATGATCTTGGCGGCAGCCGGGATGGCTCGGGCGCCTCCTCTGCCATGGCAGAGGCCGTCGCAGAAGAGATCCGCGCGCTCGGCGGCGAAGCGATCGCCCATGGCACGAGCGTGACCGATGAGGCGGGAGTGGCCGACATGGTTGGCGAAGCGCTTGGCCGCTGGGGGCAGGTCGACATTCTCATCAACAATGCCGGGATCCTCCGCGACCGCACCTTTGCCAAGATGACCATCGAGGATTTCCGGGCCGTGGTTGACGTGCACCTCATGGGCTCGGTCATCTGCACCAAGGCCGTGTGGGAGAGGATGCGCGAGCAGGCCTATGGCCGCATCCTGATGACGACCTCCTCGACAGGCCTCTACGGCAATTTCGGGCAAGCCAATTACGGCGCGGCGAAGCTGGCGCTGGTCGGCCTTATGAAGACGCTCGCACTCGAGGGACAAAAATATGGTGTAAAGGTCAACACGATCGCGCCGCTGGCGGCAACGCGGATGACCGAGGACTTGCTGCCGCCGGCATTGCTTGAGAAGATGGGGCCGGAGACGGTTTCGCCGGCGGCGCTCTACCTCGTGTCCGAAGGGGCGCCAACGGGTATGGTGCTGAACGCCGGCGGCGGCGGCTTCGAGGCGAGCTATGTCACGTTGACCCGCGGCATCCATGTGGCAGCCGATGCGATGACGCCGGAGACGGTTGCCGCACGCATTGACGAGATCTGCAGCCGGGACGGCGAAATGGTGCCCGAGACGGGGGCAGCCCAGGCCCAGGCTGCGCTCGCGGGCAGAGGCTGAGACAAGCCCAGGCAGCCTTCCGCTTGGCTGCAGGCCCGGAGGGGCGCGAGTTGCAGGCCTCGACATGCCAGCAATCCGGTCCGAGGCTGGCACGAATGCGGCGCAGGCGTCCCAGAGGGCAGCAAGATCATCGGCGAAGACTGGCTGGGCGACGCCTTTGCTCCCATCTCGCGCGGCTTCGCTTCGGTCGCACAACCGGCCCGGAGGCACCCCCGTTTCTCCGGCTGGGCGCGCCCCCGGCGTTAGGGCTTGATCTCGAGCGTGTGGGCCGCAAGGAGCTTGTCATACACCTCCGGCATGACGTTGACGCAGCCGTTGGTAATGTTCCGCCGTGCTTGTGGATCAGGGGATTGCAGACGCTCGAGCCGGCGCTCGGACGGCTTTCCCAGCCAGACTCGGTGGATGGCGAGGATATGGGCGTCAGTTTCATGGAACTGGAGAACATCGCCGCCGAAACCCCTTGCGTTCACAAAACGCCGGTGCAGGGCAAAGGTGCCTGTGGGCGTGTCCTTTCCCACAAGGGCCGGAAAGCACTCAGCTGGAGTGCAGAGGAGAGCAGCGCTCAGGAAGAGGGTAATCGTCATCGCTGGATGGGCTTGGGCTCGACATAGACGGTGCGCGGCGGGGGGACATAGCTTCCGATCTCGCATTCGCGCAGCTGAATGGTGGTGACCATTTGCTGCATCGAGCTGGAAGCGCCACCACCGGCCTGGCCCCAGCCGCCTCCACTGCCGCCACCGCCAAGGGCGATGTTGCGTGCGCCCGCAACTCCAACGATGGTCGTATATTGCGTTACCTGGTGGCCGAACAAGCGGTAGCCAATTCCGTCTTCCATCATAACCTTGCGATATTCGACGCGCATGCCGCGCTCATCGACATAGGGTTCAAGCCGCTCGGTGTGGCCCTGCGGCATCTTCCGGTGGCCGATGAGGCCGAAGAACATCCCGACGATGGGCTCCCTGACCACCCTCTGGAGCGGGCCGCAGTTTCCGGTCTCCTTGATGATGTTGCCCACGGCAAGGGTAGACGGCGGCGTCCCGGGCACGACGGGCGGGATGAAAATGAAGCGCGAATTGTTCTGGGTCGAGGCATCGACTGTGGTGCTGGAATTGCTCGCGCCCGTCGTGTTCGTGTTGTTGCCAGTCGAGGTGTTGCCAACGTTGGCTGTGCTGGCGCCAGTGCTGTTGTTGACCGATCCGGTGTTGGCGCCGGTTGAGGTGTTGCCGATCGTGGCGGTGCTGGCACCGGTCGAAAGGTCGCCCACTGCCGAAGTGCTGGCGCCGGTTGACATGTTGCCAATCGTAGCAGTGCTGGCGCCGGTCGAGAGATCTCCCACTGCTGATGTGCTGGCGCCGGTGCTGTTGGTGTTGGTGAGCGAGCCCGTGTTGGCCCCGGTTGACGTGTTGCCGATCGTGGCGGTGCTAGCGCCGGTGGTTGCAACTGTATCGCCGACAGTCGAGCTTGTGTTGCCGATGGTGGCGCTGCTGGGGCCGGAGGTCGCGCTCATATCGCCAATCGCGTTCGTGTTGGAGCCCGTATTGGCCGCTGTCGTCGCATTGGACTGCGCACCCTCCAGCGTATTGCCACCGCTGTTGGCCATGCTTGCTCCCGTGGTGGCGCTGGAAGAGCTGTCTCCAGTGCTTGTCGTCAGCGAAGCGCTGTTGCCACTGCTGGTGGCTGCGCCGCCAGCGGCCGTGCTCGAGGTGTTCCCACCCGACACATTCCCACCCGTCACATTGCCGCCCGACAAATTGCCGCCGGTGATCGTGCCACTGGTGTTGCCACCCGTCACTGTTCCGGTCGTACTGCCGCCGGAAATGCTTCCTTGCACGCTTCCCGTCGGGCTGTTGGTCGCCTCCAGGATGGGTGTCTGCCGTACCGTCCCCGTCACTGTGGTTTCCGATGCCGAGGAATTGGAGGCCGAGGACACGCCGCTCTGGCTGCTAATCGTCGTCGTGTTCTCCGCATTGGAAGGAACGGAGGTGTCGCCGAGCTGGTTGTTGATGATGGAGCAAGTCGTCGTGCCCTCTGGGCACGTCGGATCCGCAGCAGCCGGCAACCCTTTCAGACCAAAAAGGGCAGTCGCCAGCAGCAGAGCGGCGCGCAGTCGCAGATTGGTGAGCCCCCAGGACAGCCGCTGCCCCTTTCTGCCACACATGGCAAAGGACTGATCCGCGCCACTTTCCATCGCCCGGCCAGTTCGGGCCAGGGCGAAGACGGTGGAGAAAGACGCTGCCACACACCCTCCTGTGCGCTTCATCCAGACTGTGCTCTAGTGCGTTCCAATGCAGACGGTCAAACCGTCAAGGTTGAAAAATCGTGAACGGCCCGGGTGTAGCGTGCTCCTCGGGCGCCCTTCCGGCCCGTTGGCCATCAACTTTTCCGGCCCTCTGGGGGTTGAAGCCAGCCAAGGTCCGACATATCTACGCGATGTTGGCACTCAGGCTCCGTGAGTGCCAGCAGGAGCAACCAGGGCGCGGGTAAGGGCCCAGCGCCCCCTGAGCACATGAGGGACTTATGGCATTCACTCCCCTGCACGATCGCGTGCTCGTGCGCCGCATCGAGGCGGAAGAGAAGACCGCCGGCGGCATCATCATCCCGGACACCGCCAAGGAAAAGCCGCAGGAAGGCGAGATCCTGGCTGTTGGCCTTGGCGCCCGTGACGAGGACGGCGAGCGCATCCCGCTCGATGTCAAGGTCGGCGATCGGGTCCTGTTCGGCAAATGGTCGGGCACCGAGGTCAAGATCGATGGCGAAGACCTCATCATCATGAAGGAAAGCGACATTCTGGGCGTGATCACGCCGGCCGCGGAAGTCCGCAAGGCCGCGTAAGCATCACGCCACAGATGGTGCCCGGCGTGGCACCGTCTGGCTTTCCGTCCGCATGTGGCTCCGAGTTCGGGGCCTTCGATTGTGAGAGGAATGAAGATGGCAGCCAAGGACGTAAAATTCGGGCGTGATGCCCGCGAGCGCATCCTGCAGGGCGTTGATATCCTTGCTGATGCGGTCAAGGTGACGCTGGGGCCCAAGGGCCGCAATGTCGTCATTGAGAAGAGCTTCGGTGCACCGCGCATCACCAAGGATGGGGTGACGGTTGCCAAGGAAATCGAGCTCAAGGACAAGTATCAGAATATCGGCGCGCAGATGGTGCGCGAAGTGGCGTCCAAGACCAACGATGTCGCAGGCGACGGCACCACGACGGCAACCGTGCTCGCCCAGGCGATCGTCCGCGAGGGGCTGAAGTCAGTTGCGGCCGGCATGAACCCGATGGACCTGAAGCGGGGGGTCGATCTTGCTGTTGCCAAGGTGGTCGAGGAGCTGAAGGCTCGCTCCAAGCCGGTGACGGGTTCGGCCGAAATCGCCCAAGTCGGAATCATCTCCGCCAATGGCGACACTGTCGTCGGCGAGAAGATTGCCGAGGCGATGGAAAAGGTCGGCAAGGAAGGTGTGATTACGGTGGAAGAGGCCAAGGGCCTCGAGTTCGAGCTTGATGTCGTCGAGGGCATGCAGTTCGATCGTGGCTATCTTTCGCCCTACTTCATCACCAATGCCGAGAAGATGCAGGTCGAGCTCGACAATCCCTACATCCTCATCCACGAGAAGAAGCTCTCGAACCTGCAGTCGATGCTGCCCATCCTCGAGGCAGTGGTGCAGTCGGGCCGGCCACTCCTCATCATCGCTGAGGATGTGGAGGGCGAGGCGCTGGCGACGCTCGTTGTCAACAAGCTGCGCGGCGGCCTCAAGGTCGCAGCCGTCAAGGCGCCTGGCTTTGGTGACCGGCGCAAGGCGATGCTCGAGGATATCGCGACCCTGACGGGTGGCGAGATGATCTCGGAAGACCTTGGCATCAAGCTTGAGAATGTGACTCTTGCGATGCTCGGCCAGGCCAAGAAGGTTGTGATCGACAAGGACAACACGACCATCGTCGATGGTGCTGGCGCGTCCGATGCGATCAAGGGCCGAGTAGAGCAGATCCGCGCCCAGATCGAGACCACCACTTCCGACTATGACCGGGAGAAGCTGCAGGAGCGCCTTGCCAAGCTCGCCGGCGGCGTTGCCGTCATCAAGGTGGGTGGCGCGACCGAGGTCGAGGTGAAGGAGCGCAAGGACCGGGTGGACGATGCGCTGCACGCCACGCGCGCTGCGGTCGAGGAAGGGATCGTTCCCGGCGGCGGCACCGCGCTGCTCTATGCGACGAAGGCGCTCGAAGGTCTCAAGGGGGCCAATGACGACCAGACGCGCGGCATCGACATCGTCCGCCGCGCGCTGCAGGCGCCGGTGCGGCAGATCGCGGCCAACGCCGGCCACGATGGCGCTGTGGTTGCCGGCAAGCTGCTTGAGGGCAATGACCCGACGCTCGGCTTCAATGCCCAGACCGAGGTCTATGAGAACCTGGTGACCGCCGGCGTCATCGACCCGACCAAGGTGGTGCGCACCGCGCTCCAGGATGCGGCCTCAGTTGCCGGCCTCCTCATCACGACGGAGGCGACCATCGCCGAACTGCCGGAAGACAAGCCGGCAGCTGGCGCCGGAGCTGGCATGGGCGGCATGGGCGGCATGGACTTCTGAGCCTGCCAAGGTTGCCGCCTGGGTGGACGCTCCGGTCGGCAGTGACGCCCAACGCTTGCGCAACGGACGGGCCGGGGAGGCAACTCCCCGGCCCGAACTTCTAACCTCGATGAGGCCGCGTTTCCTTGAACCCTTTGGCCTCTCCCGCTAACCCCTTTCGCAACGGACTGAGGGGCCGGTGCCCGGATACCGGAAGAAATCCATGCGTAATTTTCTTGCCGGGGCCGTCATGCTGGCCAGTGCAACCATCCCCGCTTTTTCCCAGATCCCCGGAGCCGTTATGCCCCCCCTCATCGAGCGCGCGAAACTGTTCGGCAACCCCACCCGGGTGCAGGGGCGGCTTTCCCCCGACGGCCAGTGGCTCTCGTGGCTTGCACCCGCTGATGGGGTGCTGAACGTCTGGGTCGCGCCCTCCCGTGCGCCAGGCAACGCGCGGGTGCTGACAGCAGAGAAGGTCCGGCCCATCCGTGACCATTTCTGGGCGCCGGACAGCTCGATGATCCTTTATGTGAACGATGCCGGCGGCGACGAGGATTTCCGTCTCTATGGCGTCTCGACCGGCGGCGGGGCGCCGCGCGATTTCACGCCCTTCCCGAGAACCCAAGTCAGCATTGTCGGCATGTCCCGCACGGAGCGCAGGAGGATCCTGGTCGGGCTCAATAACCGCGATCCGAGGTGGCATGATGTCCACAGCCTCGATCTTGCTTCTGGCGAGCTGACGCTCGTCATGCAGAATGACGGCTATGCCGGTTTCATCGCCGACGAGGATCTGGTGCTGCGTGTGGCCATCCGGCCCAACCGCGAGGGCGGCCAAGACTATTTCCGGATTGAGGAAGGCAGGGTGGCACCGGCACCTTTCCTCTCCCACGGGCTCGACGACAGCCAGACGACCGCGCCGATCGGCTTCTCGGCCGATGGCAAAACGCTCTACTGGATCGACTCGCGCGGCCGCGACACGGCGGCGCTCTTCGCGATGGACTGGGGAAGCGGCGAGATGCAGCTGCTGCACGAGGACCGCCGCGCCGACGTGGAGGCCGTTTTGACCCACCCGGCCACCGGCCGAGTCGAGGCCGTTTCCACCAACTATCTCAAATCTGAATGGACCGTGCTTGACAAGGCGGTCGCTGACGACATCGCCCTCCTCGAGCGCGCGCTTGGCCAGTGGGCGCTTTCGGCCCGCACCGACGCGGATGACAGGTGGGTGGTTGCGACCGACAATTCGAACGCAGCTTCGGCCACCTTCCTCTATGACCGCAAGGCGAAGCGCCTCACGAAGCTGTTCGACAGCCGGCCCGAGCTTGCCGGTGCGCCGCTGGCGGAGATGCGCCCCGTGGAGATCCGCGCGCGCGACGGGAAGACGCTGGTCTCCTACCTGACCCTACCGGCAGGAACTGAGGAGAAGCCGGTCACGCCACTGCCGATGGTGCTGCTGGTCCATGGCGGGCCATGGGCGCGCGACAGCTATGGCTTCGACCGCGACGTGCAGTTCCTTGCCAACCGCGGCTATGTGGTGCTGCAGGTGAATTTCCGCGGCTCCACTGGCTTCGGCAAGGCCTTCACCAATGCCGGAAACGGCGAGTGGGGCGCCAAGATGCACGACGATCTTGTCGACGCGGTCGACTGGGCGGTGCGGCAGGGCATCGCCGACCCGAAGCGCATCGCGATCATGGGCGGCTCCTATGGGGGTTATGCAACTCTTGCCGGGCTCACCTTTACGCCCGAGATCTTCGCCTGTGGCGTCGATATCGTGGGGCCTTCCAACCTCGTCACACTCCTGTCCACCGTGCCGCCCTACTGGGAGGCGTTTCGCAAGCAGCTGATTGCGCGGATGGGAGACCCAGACACGCCCGAAGGTCAGGCGTGGCTCAAGGAACGTTCGCCGCTCACCCATGTGGACCGGATC
>NZ_JBRCLD010000017.1:0-25298 GCF_053487655.1 Thermaurantiacus sp.
GCCCGATACACCGGCGACAACGAGCTGATCCGCCGGCACTGGCCTCTGATCCGCTCGCTTTTCACCACCGTCAGCGACTTCAAACGCCACGGCGAATGGGAGCTGGCCGGCTTCCACGCCGGCGGCGGCGACACGTGGGACAGCACCTACAACGGCGTCGTGGGGTTCGCGCGCATGGCCGACCGCATCGGCGACGCCGAAAGCTACCGCTATGCCTGCTACTACCACGCCAAACACCTGGCCACGCTGCCTGGCCAGCGGGCGGTCAACGACTACGTCGATGCCATCCCCTACTGGGCCAGCGTGCTGGCCGATGTAACCTTCACGCCCGATCGCCGGATCGCCTCCTACCAGATCGACGTGCTGAAGTGGACGCAACCGGCCGCCACCATCCGCGACCTGGTCTTCTCCGACGTCTGGGGCCAGAACTACGGCCTGCGCGGCTGGAACCAGACCGTGTTCATGCGCGGCGCCCGAAGCGAGTACCGTGCCGCGGCCGATCTCGTGCCGGACTACGCCCGCTACTGGCTGGACGAGCGCGTGAAGAACTTCGCGCCCGAGTGGCACCAGGCGGTGCTGGTGGAACGCAAGGCGCCGCCGCCCGATGCAATGGACCGCCGCACCGGCGCGCCCGTGCGCAGCTCGGAGGGCGACTACGCCGGGCACGTCACGCTGGGCGCGCGGGCGATCATCCTCGGCGAGAAAATCGACGACCTCTGGGCGATCTATCAACTCAAGGCCCAGGGCGTGCGCGTGCTCGGGACCGATGGCCGCGTCCCCCGGCCGGCCACGCTCGTGACGCTGCTGGAGGATGGCACGCATCAGCCCTGGGTGCGCCTGTACGGCAACTCCCCCGCGCAGATCAGCCCCGCCTGGGAGCGCGGGCACGATGCGTATCTGGACCTGGGCGAGGAAAACTACATGTACGGCCTGGAGTCGCGGGCCGCCGGCTTTCGCCCGTTCTGGGCCGTCTTCAGCGTTCCCGAAGGCCGCGGCAACATGCAGTTCGGCCACTTTGGCCCCGTCGGCGCTTCCCTGGAGTCCATACGCTCGAACGGCGTGAGCTGGAATACGACGATCGTCACCGCCAGCCTTGGCGCCGCGCCGCCCGCCGCCGGCGGCGAGGTCCCGCGCACTTCGCCCGAGCCACAACGGTGAGCAGTCAACTGCCTGCAGGCGCACGACGTAGCACGGGCGTCCTCGCCGGCGTCCTCGCCCGTGTCTCCCCTTGCGACGGGTTGGCTTGCGTCCGCGCTTCAGCGTGTGCCGCGGTCATCCTGGCTCCATCCAAGGCAGAGACTGTCACGCACCCCTTGGGCCGGCCCACCGTCCACCGCATTGCATCGCCGGCCCCGCTGCGGGACAATGGCCGTATGAGCACCATCACACCGCCCACAGCGCAGCCGTCCCGTCGCGACGTTCTGAAGACCTCGGCTGTTGCCGCCGGCGTGCTGGCCGGGCAACTGGTCGTTCCCCGGGCCGTTCACGCGGGCGGATCGGAGCTGTTGCGGGTCGGCCTTATCGGCTGTGGCGGACGCGGCACCGGAGCGGCGATACAGGCGCTGTCCGCCGATCCCAACGCCATATTGGTTGCCATGGGCGACGCCTTCGAGGACCGGCTCCAATCGAGCCTCGCATCTCTGCGTCGCCAAAGGCAGGCAGCGACCCAGCCCGTCCAGGCCGAGGCGGAGCCGCGGTGGGCGGCCCAGGTCAAGGTCGATCCCGATCACTGTTTCGTCGGACTCGACGCATATCAGAAGGTCATCGACTCCGGCGTCGATGTCGTCCTCCTGGCCAGCCCCCCGGCGTTCCGCCCCATCCACCTCAAAGCGGCCGTGGCAGCCGGCAAGCACGTCTTCTGTGAAAAGCCGATCGCCGTGGACGCCCCGGGCGTGCGCTCGGTGCTTGAAACGGCCGAAGAAGCGCAGCGCAAAGGCCTCTCGCTGGTCAGCGGCTTCTGCTGGCGCTACAGCCTCGCCGAGCGGGCGATCATGCGCCGGATTCACGACGGCGCCATCGGCCAAATCCATACCTTCTACGGCACCTACAACACGGGCCCGCTGTGGATGCATCCGCGGCAGCCCCAGTGGACCGATCTGGAGTGGCAACTGCGCAACTGGCTCTACTTCACCTGGCTCAGCGGCGACCACATCGTCGAGCAGTGCGTCCACGAAATCGACAAGATGGCCTGGGTCATGAACGACCGCTCTCCCGTCAGCGCCTGGGGCACCGGCGGGCGGCAGGTCCGCACCGACCCCGCCTACGGGCACATCTACGACCATTTCGCCGTGGTCTACGAGTGGGGCGACGGCGTGCGCGGGTTCATCTACTGCCGGCAGCAGGCGGGCTGCGCCAACGATGTCAGCAACCACATCGCCGGCAGCGCCGGAATGGCCGACATCGAAGGCTTCCGGCCCAGACACGTCATCAGCGGCCGGGAGAGCTGGCGCTATGAGGGACCACGAAACAACATGTACCAGCAGCAACACGACGAGCTGTTCCGGTCGATCCGCGACGGCAAGCCGATGAACGACGGCCGCTTCATGGCCAACAGCACCATGATCGCGATTCTCGGCCGAATGGCCGCCTACACCGGACAATCGGTGAGCTGGGAAATGGCGATCAATTCGCAGGAGTCGCTGGTGCCCAGGCAACTGGAATGGGGCCCCATGCCCATGCCGGAAGTGGCCATGCCGGGCAGAACCAAGCTCGTGTAAAGCCGATGCCCATGCCTGGAAGGAGCGCGAAGATGGTTCGACGAGACTGGGCGGTGGCGGCGCTGGCGGTGGCGGCGCCGGCACTGGCTCGGCCGCGGGCGGCGGCGCGCCTTGCCCGCCCGCGCCGATGGCACTTGATAGCACTGCACCCGGAGGTGCGGGCGGCGGCGGGGCCGTCGGCGTAATCGGCGGCGCATCGCGCGAGCGTTCGGTGCGCTGAGGCTGCGCCAAGGTCCCAGGCGGCACCGCCGGTGCTGGCACGGGCGCGACAGGCTCCAACCTGCCGCCAGGAGGCCCAAGCCGAACATCGATCCGGGTCTCGGCTGTGTCTGCCGGGCGCACTGCGCGGGCGCGCTCGAGGGCTGCCTGGCCAGCTGCGAACAGCAGGTGGAGGAGGAGCGCAAAGACAAGGGCTGCAGCCCAGCCGCGGGCGGAGACTGCTTCGATCCGAACATCCCCAAGCGCGCTCTCAACGATGCGACTCATGGGCGGGGCTCTTCGATGAGACCCGCACCGCGAGTCAGCAGCACCACATAGCCGGCCCCGGCTTCGCGCAGCTTCTCCAGCACATCGATGACGAGGTTGGCATCGGCCGATCCATCCGCCTTTACTTGCACCAGGGCAGCAGGATTGGCCGCCAGCAGCGATCGCACGGCACGGATCATTTCCGGGTGGCTGACCACCCGGCCGTTCAGCCCCACCATCCCGTCAGCCTTGACCAGGATGACGGCCTCGCGCACGTCCCCGAAGATCCGGCTCTTCGAAGTCGGCGGCTGCACCGGGAAGGCATCAGTTGCCCGGATCGTCCCGGCAAGCATGAAGAAGACAAGCAAGATGAAGACCATGTCGATGAGCGGTGTCAGATCGATCGCGGCTTCCCGGGCGCGGTCGGGCACAAACCTCATGGCGCTGACCTCATGACGCTGGCCTCATGGCGCTGGCCTCAGGGTGCTCTCTCACGGTAGCGCGAAAAGGAGAGCTGCCTTGCGCCGCCAGCCCGGGAGTCATCATGGGCGGTCACTGTCTCCTGCAGCGAAACCCCGGGCGAGGGGCGAATGAGGAACACCCGGTTGGGATCGATCTTGGTAATTGCAGCAACCGCCTGCTGCAGGCTGGCGCGCGGATAGGCGACACCATCAACCCGGATCGCCTCACCCCCCAGAAGCTCGATGACAACGGCACCTTCGGCCGTCGGCGCCACTTCCCGCTCTTCCGGAGAGTCGACACCAATGAGCCGGAAGCGGGCAAAATTTGTCGCCAGCATGAAGAAGACGAGCAAGATGAAAACCATGTCGATGAGCGGCGTGATGTTGAGCGCTCGCCCATCGTGCCGCCGGCGCGGCCTCAGCTTCATTTCGCCGCCTCAAGCCTCGCGTCTGCCGCGCGCGTTGGCGCCGGCGGGGGGACTTCGGCTGCGCCCTCTGCGCCCAAGCCGGGGCGACGATAGAGGTCCGCTGTGAACACCTGCGTTGCCGCATCCTCCGCCCGCCGGCCGACGAGATCGACTGCCCGCTGGAAAAGGCCAAAGCAGACGGCTGCGGGAATCGCGATGACAAGCCCGATGACGGTGGTCAGCAACGCTTCCCAAATCCCGCTCGAAAGGATGGCAGGATCCACTCGGTCCCCAGCAGCCGCCAGCTGCTGGAAGGCATTGACAAGCCCCGTGACTGTGCCGAGCAGGCCAAGCAAGGGGCTGATGGTCGCAATCAGGCTGAGCTGTGGCAGCCCCCGCTCGAGCGAGTCAATTTCCGCTTGCGCAATCCGCTCCACTTCCTCGCGCACCACGGCATCGGGAGTGCCGCTCGCCCGCCCGGCCGCTGCTGCCCGCATCACGGCTGCAACCGGCCCCCTTTCGTCTGCCAGCCGCGCTGCTGCACCCGCCATGTCCCCTTCTCGCAGCATCCGCGCAACCGGCGTCACAAAGGCGGCAGTGAAGACGCGCGCGCGGACAAACTGGACAAGTTTTGCAAGAATGATGGCAAGCGCGATGACCGAGACCAGCAGTTGCACCGGGACCACCGGCCCGCCGAGTTCGATGAGGCGAGCGATCCCGGCCAGGATCCCCCCTTCCCCTGCAGCCGGCGCCGAAGGCGTGGCAGCGAAGGCCGCCCGCGCTCCTGCCGAAGCGGACAGAAACCCCAGGATCCTCGCCAGCCAAAGGCCCACGCCCCCGCTCCTTCGATACGAACCGTGCCCTCGAAGATATGGAAAGCGTTGGTGACAACTCTGTGAAGGTCAGGCCCGCGAAGATAAGGTCCGCGGAGGTCAGGTCGACAAAGGTCAGGGGCGGCCAGCAGCGGGCAAGTGCCAGTCAGGCGGTGGTTGCGTAGCCACCATCCACGGTTATTACGCTGCCACACAGATAGGCGGAGGCGCGGCTGCCGAGGAAGAGGGCAACGCCGGCCATATCCTCGGCCGTGCCCCAACGCGCCATCGGGGTGGCCTTGAGCGCCACCGCGTCGATATGCTCAGCGATTCCCGCCGTCATCTTGGAGGGAAAATAGCCGGGTGCAATGGCATTGACGGCAATGTTCCGGGGCGCGAGATATTTCGCCATCATCCGCGTCAGATGCAGCACTGCGGCCTTGGAGGCGGCATAGCTGTAGGTCTCGATGGGGGAGACGTGCTGCCCATCGATCGAGCCAATGTTGATGACCCGGGCCATGTCCTGGGGCGTGGCGGCGGCTTCGAGCAGCGGGGCGAGCCGCTGGGTCAGGAAGAAGACGGCCTTGACGTTCAAGTCCATGACCTTGTCCCAGCCGTGTTCAGGAAACGCATCAAACCCGGCACCCCAGGAGGCGCCGGCGTTGTTGAAGAGGATGTCCAACCTGTCGGTCCGGGCGCGCACTTCGGCAGCGAAGCGGTCGATCTCGGCCATCTGCGAGAGGTCGGCGGGGATGGGCGTGGCAGCAGGTCCAAGCGCGGCTGCAAGCGCTTCAACATCGGCCGCCTTCCGTGAGGTCAAGATAACGTGGGCACCGTTCTCGACATAGGCGCGCGCGATCATCTCGCCGATGCCGCGGCTGCCACCCGTGACCACCACGGTCTTCCCCGCGACTGAGAACAGGCTTTGGAGGGAAAGGCTCATTCGGGTTCTCCGGCCTCGCGCGCGCGCGCCATACGGCTCGCTTCGGCATCAGGGAGGCTCCTGTAGAGGAGGGCAAGGACGATGAGGATGGGGATGGCAAAGACGTAGAGCGACAAGATGGCGTGGCCGAGATTGCCCAGCACCTCGGACATCTTGCCCACCAGGAAGGGACCCATGCCAAGACCGATGATGGTAGTGCCAAGGAAATAGGTGGCAGTTGCCGCGCCCCGCATCCTCGGCAGCACCAGGTCCTGGCTGGTCGCGGCTGCAACTCCAACCCAAGTGGAGGCGAAGACGGACGCAAGGAAGCCCCAGAGGTAGAAGAGCGGCTCCGAGGCGGTCGTGAACTGGAGGATGAAGAAGGGCGCAGCCCCCAACAGGGCAACAAAGCCGATGAAGATCCGCCCCGCCGGGTTCCTCGCCTTGAACCAGTCCGAAAGCCGGCCACCGAGGATGACACCAAGGAAGCCGCCAGCTGCACCACCGCCGCCGAGGAAGAAGCCGGCAACCGCCTTGTCGGCGCCGAAGACGCGGATGGCATAGGGCGCCTGCCAGAAGCTGACCGCATAGCCAATCATTGCGATCATGCCAAAGCCCACCACCACGAACAGGAAGGTCGGCGTGCCCCAGATGAGGGCAAAGGTCGGGGGATCGCGCCGGCGGATCGATTGCGCCCAGGAGAAGACGGCATAGCCGGCAAGCCCGATCGCCACCCACTGCGGCCAATTGCCAGTCAAGCGGATCATGAGCGCCATGAAGAGAAGCGCAACCGCGAGGCCAGCCGTGTTCCAGGTGAGGGCGCGCGTGCCGAAGCTGGCGGCATGGAGAAGGGTAAAGGGCGGCAGCACCGAGGAAAGCTCAGTGAAGAAGCGGCGGAACGGGTCGGGAACGGGCGGGCTCGGGATGCCGTCGGCAAGGCCCCGTATCGGCTCCTTGAGTGTTGCCACCCAAAGCGCAAGCAGGAGGCCAGGGATGCCCACAGCAAGAAAGGCCGCCTGCCAGCCGACAAGGCCAAGCGGCCCGCCGTCGGGGAAAGCAGCGTTCCAGCGGTTGACGATAAGGCCGCCGATGAAGAGCGAGAAGCCGCCGCCGAGGTAGAGGCCGGAGGAATAGATGGCAAGCGCAGTGGCGCGCTTCTCGCGCGGGAAATAGTCCGAGAGCACGGAGAACGCGACTGGCGAGGCGCTGGCCTCGCCCACACCCACGCCAATGCGCGCAGCAGCAAGCTGGCCGAAGTTCTTGGCAAAACCTGAAAGCGCTGTCATTCCCGACCACAGTGCAAGCCCGATGGTGAGCAAGCGGATCCGGTGCCAGCTGTCGGCCAGGCGGCCAAGCGGAATCCCGAAGAGGGCATAGAAGACACCAAAGACAGTGCCATAGAGAAAGCCGATCTCGGCGTCGCCAACCTGCAAGTCCGCCTTGATGTCTTCGGCGAGGATGGCCATGATCTGACGGTCGACGAAGTTCATCACATAGACGAGAACAAGGACGAAGAGCACATACCAGCTGTAGGGCCCGCCGACGCGGGCGCGGGCGGCCTCCAGCTCGGCTTCGGATGCGTGCATTGCTCTTCCCTTCCCGGCGGCTGCGCCTAGCAGCCGTGTTTCCAAAGGGCCAGCGGCTTGCGCGGCACCGGATTTCGGCTGCAACCTGGTGCGACCTTGAAGAGAACAGCACGCCGAATGCGCAGCAACAGGGGGCAAGGCGTCCCGCGCTCTAGCGGGGTGCGGCTGTGCGCCTTATGTGGAGGCCTCGAGCAAGAGCTGACCAGGATCCGCCATGCGCGCTGACCATGTGCCCAACCGTCGGGCGCTCATCGACCGGCGCCATGTCGGAGATGCAGCGACACGCGCGGTTGCAAGCGCCGCAGCGGGCGAGGGGCGTGCCGCACTCGTTGCTGTCCTCAAGGAGGCGCTGGCACGCGGCCGCGCCGAGCTCCGGCGACGGATTGAGGAGACGCCAGGCCGCGGCCTCGAGCTCGCGCATGCCAACGGCTTCCTCTTGGACCAGCTGCTCCGAATCGCCTTTGACGCAACCACCGGCCAGCTCTACCCAGCCGCCAACCCGAGCGCTGGCGAGCGCTTGGCGATGCTGGCGGTGGGCGGCTATGGCCGCGGCGAGCTCGCACCTTTCTCGGACATCGACCTCATGTTCCTCGCCCCGGTCAGGGGAACGATGTGGGTCGAGCAGGTGGTGGAAAGCCTGCTCTATACCCTGTGGGATCTCGGCCTCAAGGTAGGCCACTCCACTCGCACCGCCGACGAGGCGATCCGCATGGCGGGCCAAGACCTCTCGGTCAAGACCGCGCTTCTCGAGGCGCGCTATCTCTGGGGCGACCGCATGCTCGCCGACGGCCTTGCCTGGCGCTTCCGCCACGAGGTGGTCACCGGCCGCGCCCGCCAGTTCGTCGCCGCCAAGATGGCCGAGCGCGACGCCCGCCACCAGCGCATGGGGGACAGCCGCTACCTCGTCGAGCCCAACATCAAGGAAGGCAAGGGCGGGCTTCGCGACCTTCAGACCCTGTTCTGGATCGGCAAGTTCGTCCTCGAAGCCGACGACCCGGCCGAGCTCGTTGACAAGGGCCTGTTCACCCCCGCTGAGCATCGCCAGTTCATGCGCGCCCTCAACCATCTCTGGGCAATCCGGGTGCAGCTCCACAATCTCGCTGGCCGGGCCGAGGAGCGTTTGACCTTCGACTTGCAGCGCGAGCTTGCCGAGCGGATGGGCTATCGGGGCCGGCCTGGCATGTCGGCAGTCGAGCGCTTCATGCGCCACTATTTCATGACCGCGCGCACTGTCGGCGACTTGACCGGCCTCTTCCTCTCACACCTCGAGGAGCAGACCAGCCGCCGCTCCCGCCTCGCGCCGCTCTTGCGGCGGCCTCGCGCCTTGAACGGCTTCCTCGTCAACCGCGGCCGGATCGAGGCCCCGTCCGACGACTGGTTCAAGGATGACCCGGTCCGCTTGATCGAGCTCTTCCACTTGGCCGATGCGCACGAGCTCGAAGTGCATCCGCTCGCCATGCGCCAGGCCGCACGCGATGCCCCCCTCATCGGCGAGCGGGTGCGGCGCGACCCGCGAGCGAACGCCATGTTCCTCGACATCCTGACTTCACGCAGGGACCCAGAGACGCTTCTCCGGTGGATGAACGAGGCCGGCGTCTTTGGCCGCTTCGTGCCCGACTTCGGGCGAGTCGTCGCCAAGATGCAGTATGACATGTATCACCACTACACGGTGGATGAGCACACCATCCGCGCGATCGGCCTCCTGGCCAGAATCGAGCGCGGGGAGCTCGCCGCCGAGCATCCGCTCTCGACTGCCATCCTGCCGCACATCGCGTCCCGGCGAGTGCTCTATGTCGCCGTCCTGCTCCACGACATCGCCAAGGGCCGCGGTGGCGACCACAGCCTTCTCGGCGCTGGCGTTGCCGAACGGCTGTGCCCGCGGCTCGGCCTTACAGCCGCCGAGACGGAAACCGTCGCCTGGCTGGTCCGCTTTCATCTCCTCATGAGCGCAACCGCGTTCAAGCGCGATCTCGCCGACATGAAGACCATCCTCGATTTCGCCGAGCATGTCGCAAGCCTCGAGCGGCTGCGGCTGCTCCTGGTGCTGACGGTTGTCGACATCCGGGCCGTCGGGCCCGGCGTGTGGAACGGCTGGAAGGCGCAGTTGCTCACCACCCTCTTCGAAAGCGCCGAGGAAGTGCTGCGGCTGGGCCACAAGCAGAGCGGGCGCGAAGCGCGGATTGCCGCCCGCAAGGAACGGCTTGCCACTGCACTCGGCCTTGCCCCTGAAGCCATGGCCCGCCACTGGGCCCGCTTCTTTGACAGCTATTGGCTGGCCGAGCCCGACGACGTGCTGGAAGCCAATTTCCGGCTGATGGCAGAGGCCGACCGGGCCGGGCAGCTGCTCTCCATCCGGAGCGTGCCCGACGCCGCGCGCGGCACGACGCTGGTGACCGTCTATGCCGCCGACCACCCAGGCCTCTTCTACCGGATCGCCGGTGGAATCAGCCTTGCTGGCGCCAACATTCTTGACGCCCGCATCCACACCACGCGCGATGGCATGGCCCTCGACAATCTCGTCGTCGCCGACCCGCTCGGTGGCCCGTTCGCCGAGCCGCAGTGCCTCGCCCGGCTCGAGAGGGCGATTACCGATGCCCTCCTTGGCCGAGTCAAGCTTGCTGACCGGCTGTCGGCCCGGCCGCTTCCAAGGCGCCGGCAGGAGGCTTTCCGGGTAGTGCCGCAGGTCTTCATCGACAACAAGGCTTCGAACCGCTTCACCGTTGTCGAAGTGAACGCACTCGACCGGCCGGCTTTGCTCTATGGCCTCACCTATGCGCTCTATGGTCTCAGAATCGCAATTCACTCCGCCCATGTCGCAACCTATGGCGAGCGGGCAGTCGACACCTTTTATTTGACCGACCTGACCGGGGACAAGATCATGTCGGCCGCACGCCTGAAGGCAATCGAGAAGCGGCTCCTTGAAGTGGCAGCCGAACCCGCTGCCAGGGCGATGCCGGCGCTCCGCGCCGCCGAGTAGCCGCCTAGCTGCAGACGCAATCCGGGCTGGCCGGGCGCGCCGCCGACTGGGTTTTCGGCGGCCGTGCAGTCGCGGCGAACTCGGCCGGGTTCAGGCGGCGGTCGCCGTCGCGGTCGGTTTCGGCAAAGGTGCGGATGCCGGCGGCAGCATATTCCTCAAACGCGAGCATGCCGTCGCCGTTCACGTCGAGCTTGTCGAAGTTGCGGCGGCGGTTGGCGAGGAACTCGGCCTGGCTTATCACACCATCGTCATTGCGGTCGGCACGGGCGAAGCGCTTCTCCTCGCGGCTCTGCGGCCGGGCAGGCTCCGGCACTTCCAGAAGCGCGAACGTCTCGACATCTTCGACCAGCGCTGGCGGCCTTGCCACCGATGCGGGCACAACTTCGGCAGCGACGGGCGCTTCTGTTGCGCCGGGCAGTGCGGGCGCATCCGCCCGGCCGCCATCGGCCCTCGTCCAGAAGAGGAGCGCAAGGCCAACAAGCCCAACGGCGCCAGAAGAGGCAAGAATCCGCAACAGTCGGCGCAGAACAGGGCTTGCAGGCGTATCATCCATCAGGTCTCTCCCGCCCGCGCCAGGGCGGGCGCTTCGACCCCAAATAGAATTTACCAGTTTCGGGCGCGCAGGGGAAGGCGAAAAGCCGCACGGGCAAGCGCAAGCTGGCGGCCAGGGCCGGCGGCGCGGGCAAGCGGCCGGCCGCAGCGCAGAGCCCGCAGATCCGCGCGGGCAAGCGCATCAAGACCAGCCAGCAGAGGCGGCGGCACATCCGGCGCTTCGAAGCTTGCAGCAGGACCCTGGCGCCAGGCCGCAAGCCCGCGGACAACAGCTGCGCCGTTGCGGAAGGAACGGCGCGCAAAGCGCGCCATAGCGCGGCGGGCAAGCACTGACACGCCCCCGGCGCCGACCAGGGGCTGAAGCGCCTCGCCAAGCGCGGCGCCGCGCCGGGCAGCAATGCAAGCAAGGTCAGGTGCGTCAGTGCCGAGCAATGGCAAAAGCGCATCCTCAACCCGCGCCAGCGCGTGCAAGTCGAGCCCCGCGGCTCGGCCTGCGCTGGCGAGCGCCCGCAAAAGCGGCTGGGGCGGTGCAGTTGCACCCCGGGCAAGGTCGGCCAGGCGCTCGCGCCACCAGGCAAGGCGGATCTCGGCCACGAGCGGCTCCGACAGCTCCGCCACCACCCGCTCGAGCTCAAGGTCGAGGGCCAGTGCCGAGGCAAGCGCTGGCCGCTTTGGCGCCGGCGCCCACAAGAGCGCCAGCCAGGCCTCGCGATCGGCAGCACGCAGCAGGGCCATACCCTCGTCCATGCCCCGCGCTTTGGTCAATCGCGACAAGCAGGTAAAGCAAGGGGCAGGTGCTGGCGATGGCAAAGGGGAGAAGACACACGGGCGGAACAAGCGCCAGCGCGCCCTGGTGGAAGGGCGCCGTCATCTACCAGGTCTATCCACGGAGTTTCCAGGACAGCGATGGTGATGGCATCGGCGATCTTGCCGGCATCATCGCGCGGCTCCCCTATATTGCCGCCTTGGGCGTGGACGCCCTCTGGCTTTCGCCCATCTTCCGCTCGCCGATGAAAGACTTCGGCTACGATGTCGCCGACCACAAGGCCATCGACCCCCTGTTCGGAACCCTCGCAGACTTCGACCTGCTGGTCGCCCGCGCCCATGCGCTCGGCCTCCGCGTCCTCCTCGACCAGGTCTGGTCGCACACGTCAGATGAGCACCCCTGGTTTGCTGTCAGCCGGGCGAGCCGGGTGAACCACCACGCCGACTGGTATGTCTGGGCCGACCCGAAGCCCGACGGCAGCCCGCCTTCCAACTGGCAGAGCGTCTTTGGCGGTCCGGCCTGGACTTGGGATGCCCGCCGCAGCCAATATTATCTCCACAATTTTCTCGCCGCCCAGCCCGACCTCAACCTCCACAATCCCGAGGTCGTGGACGCCGTGCTCGACATCGCCTGCTTCTGGCTGGCACGCGGAGTCGACGGCTTTCGCCTCGATGCCATCAACTTCGCGCTGCACGATCCGGCGCTGCGCAACAACCCGCCCGCCCCTGACCGCAGCCGGCCAAAGACCCGGCCGTTCGACTTCCAGCTGCCGCGCCACAACATGAACCACCCGGGTGTCCCCACCCTGCTTGAGAAGGTGCGCGCCCTCCTCGATGCCAACGGGGGCGCCTTCGCCTTTGCCGAAGTGGTCGGGCCGGACTCGCTTGCGCAGATGCGCGCCTTCACTCGCCCCGGCCGGCTCCACTCGGCCTATGGCTTCGCCTTCCTCCACGCGGCGCAGCTCACGCCAGCCCGGGTGGTCCAAGCGATGGCCGACTGGCCCCCACGGCCAGGAGTTGGCTGGCCGAGCTGGACCTTCTCCAACCATGATGCGCCGCGCGCTGTCTCGCGCTGGGCGCCACCCGGGATGCGCGATCAGATGGCGCGGATGCTGCTCGCCCTTCTCCTGTCGCTTCGCGGCAACATCATCCTCTACCAGGGCGAGGAGCTCGGTCTTTCGCAGGTGGATGTGCCGTTTGCGCGCCTGCAAGACCCGGAGGCCATTGCCAACTGGCCCTTGACCCTCTCCCGCGATGGCGCGCGCACCCCCATGCCCTGGCAAAAGGCAGCACCCCACGCTGGCTTCTCGACTGCCGAACCCTGGCTGCCGCTGGGGCCCGACCATGGGCCCCTTGCCGTTGATGCACAGGAGCAGGACAAGGGCTCGGTGCTGGCGCTCACGCGCGCGCTCGTCGCCCTCAGGAAGGCGCAGCCGGCGCTGCGGCTGGGCCGGTTCGAACCTGTCCATGCCGACGACTCGCTCCTCGTCTTTGACCGGCAGCGCGGCCGCGCGCGGCTGCGCTGCCTCTTCAACCTCTCCGCAGCGCAGCTGGTCGGCCACAGCCATTCCGCAGGCCCCGCGCTCCTCCAGGGCAATGGTGCAGGGCCAGCGGCTCTCCCGCCCCTCGCCTGGCGGATCGAGCAGGCGGCATGAAGGCGCGCGCTCCCTTGAGTGCTGAGCAGCTCCCACTGCTGGTCGCGGACATCGGCGGTACCCACGCCCGCTTTGCAATCGCAACGGAAGGCACAGACGGCCGGCCGCAGCTGCAAGGGGTGGTGCGCCTGGAGGTTGCTGACCACCCAGACCTTCCAAGCGCGCTCCAAGCCTTTGCAGAAACGCTCGGCCAGCCGCTGCCGCACCGGGCCGCGATCGCGGTTGCCGGGCCCGTCGAAGGCGGGCGCATCGCCTTGACCAACAGCCCGTGGGTGCTTGCGCCAACACAGCTCGCAGACCAGTTGGGGTTCAAGGAGGTCCAAATCCTCAATGATTTCGCAGCCGTGGCCCACGCCGTCCAGGTTGCCGCGCCTGAAGATCTCGTGCGGCTTGCCGGGCCGGCAGCAGATCTGCCAGAGACAGGCGTGGTGACCGTGGTCGGACCTGGCACTGGGCTTGGTGTTGCCATGCTCCTGCGCGCTGGCCGAGGAGCGCAGGTCCTTGCAACCGAGGCTGGCCACATCGATTTCGCGCCACTCGACGCGCTGGAGGACCAAATCCTTGCGCATCTGCGCACCCGCTTCCCGCGCGTGTCGGTCGAACGGGTGGTGGCAGGACCGGGGCTTGCCAACATCCGCGCCGCGCTTGCCGCAATCGAGGGGAAGCCGGTGGTGGCGATGGAGGATGCCGCGCTTTGGGAGATGGCGCTGGCCAAGCGGGATCCGCTCGCACGCGCTGCCCTCGAGCGCTGGTGCCTTTCGCTTGGCAGCATCGCAGGTGATCTCGCGCTTGCCCATGGCGCAGCAGCCGTCGTGCTCGCCGGCGGGGTCGTGCCGCGCCTCGGCCGGCACCTCGCCTGCTCCCGCTTCCATGCCCGTTTCACTGCCAAGGGAAGGCTTGCACGCCACATGGAAGAGCGCTCCCTCTTCCGGCTGGCGATGTTCGAGCCCGGCCTCGTCGGTGCTGCCGCAGCAGGGCTGTCGGCAACGGCATGACAAGCGCACAACAGGAGGGGCCAAGGAAAATTGGCAGCGCGCTTGCGCCTGCTCTGCTAGGGCCGCGCGCACGATTGCCAGGAAAAGACCGCGATGCACGCTCTCCCTCCTGCTCCGGCTGACCGGCTCGACCATCTCGACTGGCTCGAGGCCGAGGCCATCCACATCTTCCGCGAAGTCGTGGCCGAAGCCGAGAAACCCGTGCTGCTTTATTCCGTCGGCAAGGATTCCGCTGTCATGCTGCACTTGGCGCGCAAGGCCTTCTTCCCCGCGGTGCCACCCTTCCCGCTCCTCCACATCGCCAGCGGCTGGGATTTTGCGGCCATGCTCGCCCACCGGGACCGGATGGCGGCTGATGCCGGCATGGAGCTTCTCATCCACCACAATGACGCGGCCGCAGCTGCTGGAGTCAACCCCTTCGACACGCCTACCCCTGTCTACACCCGCCTCATGCTCACCGAGACCTTGACTGCTGCGCTCGACCAGCACGGCTTCGACGCTGCCTTCGGCGGCGCCCGGCGCGACGAAGAGAAGGCACGCGCAAAAGAGCGGGTGTTCTCCTTCCGCGGCGCCAACCACGCCTGGGACCCGCGCAACCAGCGCCCTGAGCTCTGGAACCTCTATAACGCGAAAAAGCGCCGGGGCGAGACAATCCGCGTCTTCCCGCTCTCCAACTGGACTGAGCAGGACATCTGGGCCTACATCGCACGCGAAGGTGTGCCGCTGGTGCCGCTCTATTTCGCTGCCGAGCGGCCGACGGTTGCCCGCGACGGGCTGCTGCTGGTTGTCGACGATGACCGCTTCCGCTTCCGCGCAGGGGAGGTGGTCGAGCCAAGATGGGTTCGGTTCCGCACACTTGGCTGTTACCCCCTGACCGGTGCCGTCGAAAGCCGGGCGACAACGCTTCCCGAGATCATCGCCGAGATGCGCTCTGCGCGCGTTTCCGAGCGGGCCGGGCGCGCCGTCGACCATGACGAATCGGCCTCCATGGAGAAGAAGAAGCAGGAGGGCTATTTCTGATGGCGCGCGCCGACGAAGCTGTGTGCCCTGCGCCAGCACCCGCCCGCGTGGCCGCGCCGGCGGCGAAATCGCTGCTGCGCTTTCTCACCTGCGGCTCGGTCGATGACGGCAAGTCCACCCTCATCGGCCGCATGCTGCACGACACCCGCATGCTGACCGAAGACCAGAAGGCCGCGCTTGCTGCCGACTCGCAGCGCCACGGAACCCAGGGGCAGGAGATCGATTTCGCCCTGCTCGTCGACGGGCTTTCGGCCGAGCGCGAGCAGGGCATCACCATCGATGTCGCCTACCGCTATTTCGAGACCGAGCGCCGCAAGTTCATCGTCGCCGACACCCCCGGCCACGAGCAATACACCCGCAACATGGTAACCGGGGCTTCCACTGCCGACCTTGCCATCCTGCTTGTGGATGCCACCAAGGGCCTTTCCACCCAGACCCGGCGCCATGCCACCCTCGTCCACCTGCTCGGAATCCGGAACATCGTCCTTGCCATCAACAAGATGGACTTGGTCGGCCATGACGCCGGCGTGTTCGATGCCCTGGTCCAGGAGTTCCGCGCCTTCGCTGCTTGCGCTGGCATGGCAGAACCGCTTGCAATCCCCATCTCAGCGCTGCGCGGTGACAATATCTTGACCCCTTGCGCGGCCATGCCCTGGTATGAGGGCCCCACCCTTCTCCACCATCTCGAAACCGTCGAGGTGGACCCAGGCAGGAGCATTGCCCAGCCGTTCCGCTTGCCAGTGCAGTGGGTCAACCGGCCGTCACCGTCATTCCGCGGCTTTGCCGGCCGCATCGCAGCAGGCCGGGTCCGCCCCGGAGACGAAGTCCGCGTGCTGCCAGCAGGCCGCACCACCCGCGTTGCGCGCATCGTCACCATGGATGGCGACCTCGCAGAAGCCATTGCCGGCCAGTCCGTCACCCTCACGCTCGCGGATGCGATCGACTGCGCCCGCGGCAGCGTGATCGCAGCCGCCGATGCCCCACCCCAGCTCGCCGACCAGTTCGAGGCAACGCTTGTGTGGATGGACGCAGAGCCGCTCCATGTCGGCCGGGGCTACTGGCTGAAGCTCGGAACCCAGACGGTCACTGCCACCATTGCCGCACCCAAATATGCCCTCAATGTCAACACGCGCGAGCATCTGGCAGCGAAGACGCTCGACATGAACGCGATCGGCGTGGCCGAAGTCCGGACGGACCGCGCCATCGTCTTTGCCCCCTATGCCGAGAGCCGCACCCTCGGCGGCTTCATCCTCATCGACAAGCTCACCAACGCAACGGTTGCGGCCGGCATGCTGCACTTCGCGCTCCGCCGCTCGCAGAACGTCCACTGGCAAGCGCTTGATGTCAGCCGCGAGGCGCGCGCGGCGCTCAAGAACCAGAAGCCCGCCGTGCTCTGGTTCACTGGGCTTTCGGGTTCCGGCAAGTCGACCATCGCCAATCTCGTCGAAAAGCGGCTCCACCGGATGAACCGCCACACCTTCCTCCTCGATGGCGACAATGTCCGCCACGGGCTCAACCGCGATCTCGGCTTCACCGAGGCCGACAGGATCGAGAATATCCGCCGGGTCGGCGAAGTGGCGCGGCTCATGGCCGATGCCGGGCTCATCGTCATCACGGCCTTCATCTCGCCCTTCCGGGCCGAGCGCGAAATGGTCCGCGCCATGCTGCCTCCAGGCGAGTTCCTCGAAATCTTCATCGACACCCCGCTTGAAGTCGCAGAAGCGCGCGACGTCAAAGGCCTCTACGCCAAGGCGCGCCGCGGCGAGCTTTCGAATTTCACTGGGATTGACAGCCCTTATGAGCCTCCCGAGGCCCCCGAAATCCGGATCGACACCACCGCTGTCTCGCCCGAAGAGGCCGCCCGCCTGATCGTCGAACGCCTGCTCGGTACCGACTGAGCCTCTTTGGCAGCGGTTGGCAGGCCGGCAGGGCTGAGCTAGAAGTCCGGCAACAGCGGAGGAGTTACGCGATGCGGACGGGAACGGGACTGGCGGTGGCAGCGGCGCTGCTTGTGGCCCCCATGGCGGCCTTTGGCCAGCCGGCAGCGACGATCGAGGCACGCCAGGCCAACTTCAAGGCCATCGCCCGCGCCTTCAAGACGTTGAACGACGAGCTCAAGGGCGCCCGGCCTTCGGTTGCAACCCTGCGCCGCGCTGCCGCCGAGCTCGCCCAGGCCTCGCAGCGAATCCCAAACGGCTTTCCCCCCGGCACTGGGCCCGAGGCCGGGGTCAAGACCGAGGCGCTGGCCGCCATCTGGACCAACCGCGCCGGCTTCGCCGAGGCTGCCAACCGCCACATCGCCGCCGTCAAGGCGCTCGAGGCAGCAACGCAATCGGGCGACCTCGAGCGGATCCGCGCTGCCACCCAAGCCGTCGGGCCAACGTGCAAGGCCTGCCACGACAGCTTCCGCCTGAAGACGTGAGCGCAGCCGGTGTGAGCCCGGCCGCCCAGCGCACCGTCCGCGTCTGGGATCTGCCGGTCCGGCTGTTTCACTGGACGCTGGTGCCGCTGCTGCTCGCCATGTGGTGGACTGGGGAGAACCGCGACATCGCGCTCCACAGCTGCCTCGGGGTGGTGATGGTCGCCCTGCTGCTGTTCCGCCTGCTGTGGGGCATCTTCGGCAGCGAGACAGCGCGCTTCCGCCAGTTCCTGCACCGGCCTCGCACGGTCCTTGCCTATCTCGCCGGCCGGTTGCCGCACCATGTCGGCCACAATCCGCTTGGCGGCTGGAGCGTTGCCGTCCTTCTCCTGCTGCTGGTCGCGCAAGCCAGCTGTGGTCTCTTTGCCCATGATGTCGACGGGATGGAATCCGGGCCGCTCTCCCACCTCGTCTCCTACGAGACCGCTGATCTCGCTCGCATCTGGCACCATCGGATCTTCAACCTGATCCTCGCCATGGCTGCGCTCCACGTCCTTGCCATCGCCTGGTATTTCGTCGCCCGCAGCGAGGATTTGCTTGGCCCCATGCTCTCCGGCCGCAAGGCCGTGCCAGAAGATGTTGCAGCACCGCGCTTTGCTTCACCGCTTGCTGCTCTTGCTGCGGCCGCCGTTGCCGCCGGGATTGCCTGGTGGATCGGAGCGGGCGCACCGCTCCCTCATTCTGGCGCCTGAACCAGCTCAGCGCGCTGGGCGCCACATCGCTATCATGCGCGGGCTCTCGCCCACCTGGATCTCGCCCACCGCGCCAAAGCCGGCCCGCTTGTCACGTGGGATATGCCGCGGATTGGAGCTTTCAAGATGGGCGGGGAGCCCCTGCGCATCGATGCGCGCGAGCGCGAAGTCGAGAAGCATGGCGCCGAGGCCGCCGCCCTGCGCCGCCGGATCGACCCGGATAAAGGGGAGATGCCAATGGGGCGCCACGGGATGATGCGCAGCCATCATTGCAAAGAGGGCCGGAGCATCGGCCGGGCCCGTGAAGGCGGCTGCAGCGAAGGCGTCCCCCAAGGCTTCGTGGTCGGCTCCGGTTCCCGGCGGCAGCCACAGCGCTACGCCCCGCAGGCAGTCGCAAAGGCGCCACCGGCGGCAAAGGCCGGGCCGGCCATGTGCGCGCGCACGGCCAGGAACAGCGCCAGATAGCCCTTCGCCGACGGCATCACCCAGCGCGCAATGGGGTCGGCAGCAAAGGCCGCAACGAGCGTGGCAAACGCCGCGCCGCGGTCACCCTCGCCAAGCGCCCGCACTTCCATGCGCCACCCCTCCGGGCACTCCCGTCAGCCCAAGGCACAGGAAGACCCGATCCGGGCCTTGCATGCGCCTTCCCGTCCAAGCACCTTCCCCTCCCTGCGCCTTCCCCTCCCTGCGCCTTCCCCTCCCTGCGCCTTCCCCTCCGGGCGCTCCCGTCAGCGGCCGGGGTGGCGAGGCTCAGGCCGCCTTTTGCTGCTCCTCGGTTGGCAGCGGCCGCTTCTCCATCACCTCGTCGACCAGGCCGAAAGCTTTCGCTTCCTGGGCGTCGAGGAACTTGTCACGCTCGACGGCATCCTCGATCACCTTGAGCGGCTGGCCGGTATATTTGGCCATCAGCTCGTTCATGCGCGCGCGGATGCGCAAGATCTCGCGCGCCTGAATCTCGATGTCGGTTGCCTGGCCCTGCGCCCCGCCCGAGGGCTGGTGGATCATGATTCGCGCATTGGTGAGCGCAACCCGCATCCCCGGCTCGCCTGCCGAAAGCAGGAAGGCACCCATGGAGGCAGCCTGCCCGATGCACACGGTCGCCACCTTGGGGCGGATGTACATCATGGTGTCGTGGATCGCCATGCCTGAAGTCACCACGCCGCCAGGCGAATTGATGTACATGAAGATGTCCTTCTTGGGGTTCTCCGCCTCAAGAAACAGCAGCTGGGCAACGACGAGCGAGGCCATGGTGTCCTCAATTCCGCCCGTCACGAACACGATCCGCTCTCTCAGCAAGCGCGAGAAAATGTCAAACGAGCGCTCGCCGCGCGAGGATTGCTCGATGACGATAGGAACAAGCCCAGCATGGGTGCGAGCCGCAGCAGAGGAGAGGCCGGGGATCTGATCGAAGGAGATGTCCATGGCCTCCAAGTCGGCCTTCCCCCGGCCGCCGTCAAGCCCCCGCCGGACGCTGCAAGGTTACAATCGCGAAAACAACCATTCCGAAACTGTCTCGCCGCGGTGGCTGGCACGGCGCTTGCTACGGGGGCACCATGCAGGTGGATGGACTCGCCCGGCTTCCGGCCGCGCTTCGGCGCGCTGGCGAGGCTGTCGCGCCTGTGATCGCGGCTGCCGCTCGCGCCACCGGTGCCGATTTCCCCACCCTGTTTGCAACTGCCCGTCTTGAAAGCGGCTTCCAGACCCAGGCCCGCGCCGCCACCTCGTCGGCGACTGGCCTGTTCCAGTTCATTGATTCCACCTGGCTCCACATGCTCGCCCGCCATGGCGACAAGCACGGGATCCGCGCCACCACGCGCGCCGAGGCGTTGGCGCTGAGGGCAGATCCCTGGGCGGCTGCGCTCATGGCGGGCGCATTCATGGCCGAGAACCGCGACCGGATCGAGCATGCGCTCGGCCGCGCCGCGTCACCTGCGGATCTCTATCTCGCCCATTTCCTGGGTGCAGGCGGCGCCATCCGCTTCCTCTCTGCGCTTGCCACAGCGCCGCAGACCGCCGGCGCAGAGCTGTTCCCAAAAGCAGCCAGGGCCAACCGGGCGATCTTCTTTGCCGGCGGCACACCTCGCAGCCTTGCCGACATCCATGCCCTGTTCCGACACCGTCTGGGAATCGGCACCGACGTGCCAGAGGCAGCCACCGCCCGCGCATCAGACGGCACGCAATTGCCGCGCCTCGGCGCCAGCACCGAGGCGGCTGTCGCCCGCGGGCCTGAAGATGCATCCACAATGGATGCAAGGCGCGCAGCCCAAGCCGCCTATCTGCTGCTCGCAAGCCTGGGGGCCTGAGCGGTGGCAGACGCCAGCGCCGGGCTGACCGGAGCCGCGGGAGGGCTATCCCGGCTGTTCGGGCGCGTCTCGGGCAGCGGCAATCTCGCCGCCCTGCTGCCGGCCGGGATCCTCGCCATCATGCTCTTGATGGTGGTGCCCATTCCTGCCGCCCTGCTCGACCTTTTCTTCGTCGGCAACATCCTGCTTGCGCTTGTCATGCTGATGGTGGTGCTCCACGCCAACCGTCCACTCGACTTCTCCGCCTTCCCCACCGTGCTTCTGTTCGCGACCCTGTTCCGGCTCGCGCTCAACGTCGCCTCGACCCGGGTGGTGCTGCTGCACGGCCATGAGGGGACGGACGCCGCCGGCCGGGTGATCGAAGCCTTCGGAAAACTGCTGATAGGCGGCAACTTTATTGTCGGAATTATCATTTTTGCCATTCTTATGATTATCAACCTCATGGTCATTGCCCGCGGCGCTGGCCGGGTTTCGGAGGTCTCGGCGCGGTTCACGCTCGATGCGCTGCCGGGCAAGCAGATGGCAATCGATGCCGACTTGAATGCTGGGATGCTGACGCCAGACGAAGCCAAGGCGCGGCGCCGCGAGGTGGCAACCGAGGCGGATTTCTATGGCGCCATGGATGGTGCATCCAAGTTCGTGAAAGGCGATGCTGGCGCTGGCATCCTCATTCTTCTGATCACCAGCATTGGCGGCCTCGTGATTGGAAGCGCAAGCCACGGGCTTGCGCTTGGAGAGGCCGCCTCCCTCTATTTGGTGATGGCGGTCGGGGATGCGCTGGTCGCGCAGATCCCAGCCCTGCTCTTGTCGATTTCGGCGGCCATCCTCGTCACCCGCACCAGCGAAGACCGCAAGCTCGAAGCCCAGGTCCGGACCCAGTTTGGCGATGCGTCAGCGTGGATTCCGGCTGCTGCTATTCTCGGCCTGCTCGCCCTTGTGCCGGCGATGCCGAGTGCAATCCTTGGCAGCGCAGCCGGCGCGGCGGCGCTCATCGGCTGGCGGCTCCGGCGCGCTGCTGCGGCGCCAGCGCCTCTGACACCGGCGCCAAGCCCGGAGCCCGCCCGCATCGACTGGTCGGAAGTGGGGGAGAGTGCAGCCATCAACCTTGAGATCGGCTATGGTCTCATCCCGCTGGTCGACGAGGCGGCCGGTGCACCGCTCATGGCCCGCATCACTGGCATCCGCCGCCAGCTTTCGCGCGAGCTCGGGTTCGTGCTGCCGATGGTCCGCGTGCGGGATGATCTCGCGCTCGCCCCCCACCAGTATCGCATTTCCGTTGCCGGCGAGCGGGCCGGCCTTGGCGAGGCCTGGCCCAATGACTTGCTCGCGCTCGAAGCGGAGACCATCGCACGCCCGGTGCCAGGGCGCGAGACGAAGGATCCCGCGTTCGGGCTTCCCGCGCGCTGGATCGACCCGGCGCTCGAGGCGCGCGCCATTGAGGCTGGATATACCGTCGTCGATCCAGCAACCGTCATCGGCACCCATCTCCACAAGCTGCTGCGCCAGAATGCAGCAACCCTCCTGGGTCTCGATGACGTGCAGGCCCTTGTTGACGCACTTGCCAAGCGCCACCCGCAGCTCGCCCAGGCGCTGGGGCCCAAGGCGATTGCGCTCCCCCAGCTGACGGCGCTGCTCAGGGCGCTCGTCGAGGAAGGGCTGCCACTCCGGGATTTCGCCCGTATCGCTGGAGCCATCGCCGAGGCTGCCGCCAACGTGTCCGAGCCCGCCGAACTTCTCGAGGCCGTGCGCGCACGCCTCGGCGGGCTCGTGACCAGCAGCATTGCCGAACCTGACCAGCCGCTCCGGCTGATCGCACTTGCCCCAGAGCTCGAGGCGCTTCTCCAGGGCGCAGTGCGGGCAGCGCCTGGGGCAGCCTTCCCGTTTGAGGCTGCGCTCGGCAACCGCGTGGTGGAGGCGGTGCGGGCAGCATTGCCGAAGGCAGAAGGGGCGCCGGTTGCGCTCATCAGCCAGGCTGGGGCGCGGCGGCCGCTGTGGCGCCTCTTGCGCAGCGCCGGGCTCGACCTTCCCGTCATCGGTTTTCCCGAGCTTCCCGACAGCCGCGCCGTCGAGGTTCTCGCCGTCGTCGGTGCATCCGAACCCACCCTGCCCCAGCCGGAGGACGCCTGATGGACGCCCGCCTTGGTCTCGACCTCAAGCTCTACACGCCGGCAGCACTCGCCCGAGTGGAGCCAGAACGACTGATCCAGAACCATCTCGCGCTCGTCCGCAAGATCGCCTGGCACACCCATGCCCGGGTCTCCTCCGCGATCGATGTCGAGGAATTGGTGCAGATCGGGATGATTGCACTCATTGAGTCCGCGCGGTCGTTCGAGGATCGCGGCCATGCCGCCTTTGCGACCTACGCGACAGTCCGGATCCGCGGCGCAATGATCGATGCGCTAAGGAAGCAGGCGACGATGTGCCGATCAGCCTTGAAGCGCCGGCGTGAGCTCAATGCTGCACGCGCCCGGCTCGAGGGCGTGCTCGGCCGGCCGCCCTCGGACCTCGAGCTGGCGCAAGCGCTGGAGATCAGCCTGGCTGAGCTACAGGAGGCCAATGCCAGCACCCAGGGGGTGCGCTACGAGTCGATCGACGAAGTCTATTCCGACCATTCGATCTGGTTTGCCGACGATGCACCCGATGCCCTCGACCAGCTGCAATCGAAGGAGATGCAAGCGCATCTCGCCGAGGCGATCCGCAAGCTCCCGGAGCGCGAGGCCATGGTGCTCCAGCTCTATTTCGTCGAGGAGATGAACCTGGAGGAAATTGGCCAGGTCCTGGGGGTGGGGGCGGCCAGGATCTGCCAGATCAAGAAGGCAGCGCTTACGAAGGTCCGGAAACTGCTCGGAGGCTGGGAGGACTAGGCCGCAGGCGGCCGCGGCTAGCGGATGCTCGCCCGCAGACTCGCCGAAGGCCCGGCCGGCGGGTCGGCGCAGCCGAGCCCGACCGACGCGCGGGCTTCGCCCACGCCCCTGCTTCCCTGTAGGAAAATGTTCCACGTGGAACATTTTCCTACATGCTGATGTCAAGGGACTGCGAGCGATTCCGGTTGGACCTGCCCGATTTCGCAGCTTGCGCTCCCGTCTCCAGAGCGCCCGGCCTGCCGCGTCAGGCGCTGAGCAGCAGGACAAACTCCGGCTCGGCCGCTGGCGGAAGCTGGCCCCGGTCATCGCCGGGCCGGGCTGGCGAACCGGGCTGGCGAACCTGTGTACGCCCCAACGGTTGCGAATGCCTGGGGAGGGAGAGACGCCAGTGGCGCCGCAGAGACACTGGCAGACAATTGCACCCGGCCAGCGCTTCTCCTAAGGCGCAGTCGCCGGGGAGTGGCGCAGCCTGGTAGCGCATCTGCTTTGGGAGCAGAGGGTCGCAGGTTCGAATCCTGTCTCCCCGACCATCTCTCCGCCTGGCCGGGCTTTCGGTCTTGGCAAGTCCCGCATTGCCATGGGGGCGGAAGCGCAGGGCGCGTTGGGGCCAGGCCCCGAGGGTGCCCGCGCGTCGGCCCGACGGTCTGCGGCACCGGCGACCGGTCTTTGCCCCTGTCGCTCGCGCGGAGAATGCAAAATGGGGAAATTCCCCCTTCCCTCCCAACCCCCGACGACAAATGGCAGGCGCACAGCATGGCCGAACGCTCTCCAGTGATGGCGACCGCTCACTTGCAGCTTGCACCCCTGCGCATCCGCATCGAGGATGCTGAAGCTGTTGCCAACCGCGCCGGCACCGAAGAGCCTTCAGCCAAAATATCTCTTGTTGTTGAACGGATATAGAGGGGAATAGGCGATATCGAGCAAGAAACAATTCGATGCCCGGCATCAAGGATAAAGATGAAAAATGATTTGCAGTTGAAAGTGCATGAGAGGCCGTATTTTGAAGATCGTCGATGCCTGATGGGCTCCTCTTTTGTGCTTGCGGATGCCAGATGGGCGCCAGCAGGGGTGTTGTCACTTGAGACTCCCTGTTCTCCGAGGGACTTAGCGCCTCCCTTGGCGAGGCAGACTGGTCCCGGCCGCGGCCTATCAAGCGCCGGGAGCGAAGGCGAGGGGCAACGGCACGATGGCGCCGGGAGGCGGCACGTGGCGCACAAGTGCGGCAAGCGGGGCACCGGCCGCGCTGGCCATGAGTGCGGCAATAGGGCCGCCGTGGGTGACGACAATGATACGTGCCTCGGGCAGGGACTCGAAGGCGGCTCCGACGTGGTCGGCAAGTTCGGCCGTGGTTTCGCCGCCGCCGGGGCGAAAGCCATGAGGATCGGTCATCATGCCGTCCATCGCATCGCCGGTTTCGCGTCAGATCGCGTGCCAGCTTTGTCCTGCCCAGGCTCCGAAGTGCCGCTCCGGCCATCGCCGGTCGATGGCAATTGGGCAACCGGCAGCTTCGGCAACCCGAAGCGCACGCCCGGCAGTGCGGCGGAGGCCAGAGTGGATGACGAAATCGGGGTGGAGCCGGACGAGCTTTGCAGCCAATTCGCGCTGCATCCTCGCCCCGGCCCGCGACAGGCCGGGATCGCTCTGGCCGTAGCAGCGCTTGGCCCAAGCGCGCGCAACCGGCGGATG
>NZ_JBRCLD010000018.1:0-24957 GCF_053487655.1 Thermaurantiacus sp.
CCCGACCGGGCGTTGGGCGATCTGTGCACCGGGCAAGGCATAGCGGCCACGGGGCGGCTCGCGCACCGTCAGCCAAACGAGGAGGCCGATGAGGAGCCCGGGGAGACCCATGAGCACGAAGGCGAAGCGCCACCCAAAGGCGTCCGCGAGCAGGCCACCCGCCATGAGGCCAGTGACGGTGCCGAGCGTCGCGCCAAGAGTCAGGATTCCCATGGCCCGGGCCAGCTCCTCGCGGCGGAAATAGTCAGCAATCAAAGATTGCGACGAGGGCCCGCTGCAGCCCTCGCCGACCCCGACCCCGGTACGGGCGAGGAACAGGGTCCAGAAGCCGGTGGCAGCGCCGCATAACGCAGTCATGGCGCTCCAGAAGGCGATCGCGCAGGCAACGATGCTGCGGCGGATGCTGCGGTCGGCAAGGCGGGCAGCAGGGAAGCCGGCGAGCACATAGGTAAGAGTGAAGGCGAGCCCGCCGAGCAGGCCGAGCTGGGTGTCGGAGAAGGCGAACTCGGCCTTGATGTCCTCAAGCAGGATCGCAAAGACCAGCCGGTCGGCAACCGAGAACAGGCTGACGAGGGTGAGCAGCCCGAGCACATACCAGCGATAGCGGCCAGGCTCGGCCGTGGCGGGTGCGGGATCAGTGATGGGGGCGGGCCGTGAGGCCATTGTCCACCGGAATGGTGAGCCCGGTCAGGAATCGGCTCTCGTCGCTGGCAAGGAAAAGGACGGCAGCAGCCACATCGGCAGGCGCACCGAGCGCGGTTGCGGGCAGCGGGCCGTCGGGCACCTCCATCAGCGGCTGATCGGCCCGGCCGGCAACCGCGCGCACCATCGGAGTCTCAATCCCGCCAGGCGCAAGCGCGTTCACGCGGATGCCATAGCCCTTGTCCTGGCAATGGATGGCAATCGAGCGGGTCATCGCCCGAATTGCGCCCTTGGCTGCCGAGTAGGCGACAATGCCGCCATAGCCGAGGAGCGCTGCAGTTGAGGCCATGTTGATGATGGACGCACCCGCCCCCGGCCGATGCTTCATGAGCGCAAGGGCGTGCCGGCAGCCGAAGAAGGTGCCCATGACGTGGATGTCGAGGTGAAGGCGGAAGTTGGCAGTCGAGCAATCCTCGATCGACTCGAAAATCACATTGCCGGCGTTGTTGACGAGGATATCGAGACCGCCGTGCTGCGCGGCAACCTCTGCGAGGACGGACTGCCATTGCGCCTCGTCTGTCACGTCAAGGGCATGGGCTTCGCCACCGATCGCGCGCGCCACCTCATGGGCAAGGTCGGCTTCGCGGTCGGTGACGATGACATGCGCACCTTCTGCGGCAAGGCGCTCGCAATCGGCCTTGCCGAGCCCCATCGCTCCGCCTGTTACCAATGCAATCTTGCCTTCGACCCGACCTGCCATGCCGCTCGCCTCCCGTCTCGACAATGGCCCGGACGGCAGGCCTTGCACAACACTCGCGAAAGCGATGGGCTTGCCGCTGCAAGCAGCGGCCAAGGGCTAATCCTTTCGCCAGATGGTCAGAGAGGAGACAGGGCGTAGTTTGGCATAGGGAGAGGGTTGCCGAAAGCCTGAGCTGCGCGGGGAGGATGCGGGCTCGGCTTCCGGAGGGGAGGTCGCATGTTGCATGTCTTCGACAGCCACGTGCGCTGCGCGCGCACCATCATCCACATGCTGGCCGGTGCTGCGAGCAGCGCCCTTATGAGCAGCGCACAGGTGGCACAGGCGCAGAGCAGCCAGGAGGCGAGCGCGCCTGCCGCCTCGGCTGAAAGCTTCGGGGAAATCATCGTTCGCGCACGGATGCAGAACGAGACTTTGCAAGATGTGCCGGTCACGGTTTCCGTTGTCGGCGGTGAGGAAATCGAGCGCTACAATTTCAACCAGATCGCCCAAGTTGTGAGCCGGGTGCCAGGCCTCAATGTGCAAGTAGGGGGATCGGGATCGGGCGGGCAGCTGAGCCTCAGGGGCGTGGGCTCGTCCAACATCTCGGCGGCCTTCGACAGTGCCGTCGCGCTCGATTTTGACGGAGTCCAGGTCTCGACCATGCGGATTTTGCAGGCGGGGTTCTTTGACGTCGCCCAGATCGAAGTGCTGCGCGGCCCGCAATCGCTCTATTTCGGCAAGAGCGCCTCTGCCGGCGTCTTCTCGATCAAGTCCGCCGATCCGACCCCGCGATGGGAAGCCGGAGTCAGCGCCTCCTATGAATTCGAGGAGAAGGGCTGGCTTGCAGGCGCCTATGTCTCGGGGCCCCTCACCGAAACGCTCGGCATCCGCGTCGCTGGCGAAGTCAACGATATTTCCGAGTTCCAGCGCATGCAGGATGGGACACCGGCCGTCAACCAGACCCGCGGTCTCAAATATCTGATGGGTCGCGTCACTCTCGATTTCGAGCCCGACCCGGGGTTCAATGCCAACCTCAAGCTGCAATATGTGCGCTACGAAAATGATGGCGCCATCGGCACGGCCGAAGTCTGGTGTGGCCCCAACGGGAGGGCTGATCCCATCGTTTTGCTGCAGGGGGCGATCGCCGTGCCCGCCGGCTATGACTGCAAGACGTTCGACCAGCGTTACTTCCTGCCCGACTGGGCGCTTGCGCTTGCACCCGGCGTGCCTCTGCCCTCCAAGGCGGCAGGTCGCAATGGCGTGCCGTTCGGCGAGACCGACATTTTCTTCACTCGCTTCAAGTTCGACGCCAAGCTCTCGGACCGCTTCACGCTTTCGTCCGTGACTGGCTATCTCAACCTCGATGCCACAGATGCCGACAGCTTCAGCTACGGTGGCGTCGGGCCAGCCTCCTCGACCATCCCGGCACCATCCCCGCCCTTCCCGCCTGGCTCCACGCTCCCCGTCGGCGTCATTGCCCCCGCCCTCGGCGCCAACAACGCGCCAGGTTCGGCGCAGGGCATGGGAACCAGCGATCCCAACAACAAGCTCGACCAGCTAACCCAAGAGATCCGGCTGGCCAGCGAGTTTTCCGGCCGCTTCAACTTCATGGTCGGCGCCTTTTACGAGTGGCGCAAATTCACCTTCGATACTGCCCAAAACGCCGTCAACATTTCCCTCATCTCTCCTGACCCGACGCTCCCGCTGCTCGGCGGCGGCGTCGCCCAAGGCACCGGCTATACTTTCGACTGGAACAAAATCCACGTCACCAAGACTGAGGCCATTTCGCTGTTCGGAAGCGTGACCTTTGATATCACCGACCAGCTGCAGCTGTCCGGCGGCGTCCGCTGGACCGACGAGCACAAGGTCCAGACCATCAGCGTGCCCTTCGTCCACAACCGCCTTGCCTATGTGGCTGCCCCGGGCAACCCTGGCTTCTTCGTGCCAAGCCCCCTCTTCTTGCAGAGCGGGTTCTTCTCGGGGCCAATTGCGTTTGATGACAGCAACTGGTCACCTGAAGTGACGCTGCGCTACCAGCCCTCGAGCAGCTTCACCCTCTTTGGATCGTTCAAGACGGGCTTCAAGTCGGGCGGGATCGACAATTCGGCGCTTCCCTCCAACGCCCTGCGGGGGCTGGCAAGCCCGGATCCGGCGGTTGTCCAGGCGACCAAGGAGGCGCTCATCTTCCAGTCCGAAACTGCGATCGGCGGTGAAGTCGGTGCCAAGTGGCAGTCAGACAACCGGGCCTGGACCCTGAATGGCACGGTCTTCCACTATATCTTCGATGACCTGCAAGTGCAGAACTTCAATGCCCGCACGATCCAGTTCGTTACCACCAACGCCGGCGAGCTGACGACTTCGGGCATTGATATCTTCGCTGGGTGGAACACGCCTGTTGAAGGCTTGGTCCTCTCCGGCAATCTCTCGTTTCTGGACGCGAGATATACGGACGCCTTCGTCCAGCCAGGCGAGGATGGCATCCCCGGCACACCCGATGATGTCGACCTCGACGGGCGGCGTGCCTCGCAGGCACCGCGCTGGGCAGGAAACATTGCTGCCGACTGGGCCATCCCGCTCGGCAACAAGCTGCAGCTGACACTTGCAGGCAACCTTGCCTTCAACAGCGGCTATTTCACCGACGAAGCAACGCTCGAGGATGATTATTTCCAGCCGGCCTTTGCGACGCTCGACACCAGCATCGGGATCGGATCGGCCGATGGTCGCTGGCGGCTCTCGCTCATCGGCATCAATGTCACGGACGAGATCTATGTCATCACTTCGGGTGGGCGCCCGTTCCTCGCCCCAGCGGGCGGGCGGCTGCCGCGCGGCGACGATGTCATCTTCACCCAGAACCGGGGCCGGCAGCTGTTCATTGAGGGCCGGCTGCGCTTCTGAGGCGGCATCGGCAGCGGTATGGGCAAAAGTGACAATTGCCTCTCACATCCGGACTGCAGCACATGAGGGTCATGGAAGGAGGCCGGCACTTGGCACGTGACGAACTGCTGGAGATGACCCGCGCCCTCATCGCCCATGGCAAGGCGGGCACCATGGACCTTGCCGACGACGTGGTGCGCGTTCCGGCCTCGACCTACACAGACCCCGACCGCTTCGAGCGCGAAAAGGCGCGGATCTTCCGGCGGCTGCCACTCATGCTTGCGCCCTCGTGCGAGCTGCCCGAGCCTGGATGCTACAAGGCAATGGAGGTGGTCGGCGTGCCGGTGCTGCTGGTGCGCCAACGCGACGGCACCATGGCGGCCTTACTCAACATGTGCACACACCGCGGCAACCCGCTGGCGCAAGGCACCGGCAAGGGGAGCCGGTTCACCTGTGGCTATCATGGCTGGACCTTCGGCAGCGACGGCACGCTGCTCGCCATTGCCTCGGCGCCCGACTTCGGCACGGTGGACAAGGCGGCGCTGTGTCTCAAGCGCTTTCCCTGCCTCGAGCGGGCGGGGCTCATCTTCGTCATTCTCGATTCTAACTCCCGTCTTTCAATCGCCGATGCGCTCTGTGGCTACGACCGGCTGCTCGAGCATTTCGGCTTCCGGGACTGGATTTTGTTCGAGCAACGAACCATTCCGGGGCCGAACTGGAAGACGGCCTATGACGGCTATCTCGATTTCTACCACCTGCCCGTGCTCCATGCCGCCACCTTCGGCAGCGACTTCTTCAATCGGGCCAATTATTTCGCCTGGGGCCCCCACCAGCGGTTGGCGAACCCGTCCAGGTTTGCGCAGCGCACTGGCGCTGACGAAAAGCTCGATCTGTCGCAAATGGATGAAGCCGACTGGCCTCACGATGCACTGTTGCAGGGCGTTTGGACCATCTTTCCCCACATCTCGATTGCAAGCTTCTACGGTGGCGGTGTGCGCGGAGCGATGATCAGCCAGCTCTTCCCTGGCCGGACGGTCAGCGAGAGTGTGACGACCCAATATTATGTGATGGAGCGCTCGCCCGAGACCGAGGACCAGCGCCAGGGGGCACACGAGCAGTTCGCCTTTCTTGAGACCGTGGTGGCCGGCGAGGATTATGCAACTGGCAAGCGCCAGCATGATGCGCTGATGAGCGGGCAAATGGCGCATGTTCTGTTCGGCCGCAACGAGCGCGGCGGCCAGGTCTTTCACCAGTGGGTGGACCGGCTGGTGGAGGCGCGTGATGAGGAGCTGCCCGGCCTCTTCCGCGCGGCTTCGGCCGCAATGCCGCAGGAGGCGGTTGCCGCCTAGCCAAAGGGCGGGCGGAAGTTGCTCTCGCTCCAGTTCTGCCGCTTCGCCCAGGCGCCAAGGGTCTCGAGCGTGCCGGCAAGTTCAGGGAAGCGCTCGTAGACATAGTCCATGTTGACAGCGAACGGGCGCGTGGGGGCGGTATTGTTATATTCATAGAAGGCAGCGATCTCGCGCGCGAACTGGTCCCGGATCGCCTCTGGCATCTCGTCGCCTGCGGCATCGACGAGATAGCGGCCGAAGGCTTCCGGCGTACAGGGGTCATAGCGGATGGGCTTTCCGAGGGCTTCGGAAAGCGCTTCTGCCACCTGCGGGCCCCGAAGCCGCTCGGGGCCGCCGATGTTGATCCAGGCACCCTCGAGATCAGGCCGCTCGATGGACGCCAGCATGAAGCGGGCAACATCATCGAGGCTGATCCAATTGGCCTCGAGCATGGGGTTGTGCGGATAGACATAGCGGCCCTCGTTCACGATGAAGGGCCGGGCCCAGTTGGTGAGCAGATTGTCCATGAAAAGGACTGCGCCGAACACGGTTCCAGCCGCACCGGAGCGCCACAGGGCGTTGATGCCCGCGGTATTGGCGCCATATGTGAACGGGTCGCCGGGCCGGTCGGGAATCCAGCTCGACGTGTTCCAGACGACTCGCTTGACACCGAGCTCGGCTGCCGCCTTGCCAACCTGGCCGACAAGTGTGGCGCGGTCGGCCCGGGCCTGGAGCGGGTGAGTGTAGAAGATGTGGTCGACGCCCTTCAGGGCTGCGGCGTAGGTCGAGGGATCGTAGAGATCCATGGGCACGACCGTCACCCGCTCGAGGCCTTCAATGTCGGCGCCGGCGAAAGGATCCGGCCGGCGCGAGATGGCGCGCACATCATGGCCTTGCGCGAGCGCCTGCCGGACTTGCGCCATGCCCTGCCGGCCGGCAGCACCGATAACAGCAATCAAGGCCATGGGTGACCTCCTCTCCCCCATGGAACCTAGGAGATGCGCGCGGTCAGACGCACGGCCGAATCTGCTAGCTGGCGTTTTGGGGTGTGGATGGGGAGGACAGCATGGCAGGTGCGGCACAGGATGTCATCGAGACCTTCTGGCGGATCCAGGATGGCGGAGACTATCGCCAGCTGGTCCCGCTCTTTGCTGAGGATGCACGGCTTGAAGACCCGATCTGGGGCGTGTTCGAGGGGCGCGAGGCAATCGCTGGCTTCATGGCGAAGATGGTGGAGGAAATGGGCGGACGCCAGATCCGCTTCACAGCCGACGAGATCTGCGGGGATGAGGAAGTCGCCTGGGCGCGCTGGACCATGCATGCGCCTGAAGGCACTCGGACTGGTGTTGGGATCTACCGGGTGAAAGGCGGTAAGCTCGTCTTTTACCGCGACTATCTTGATCCGCCTGCGAAAGCCGGCTGACGGGTCAGAGCGGCCGGTAAAGGGGGTGGCCGCTGGTGCGGATCGAAAGGACGGGCAGCGGAAAATCGGGGCGCGGGCTGTCGTCGGGCTGGTCGGGAAGCGGCAGCGACCAGTCGAGGATGTAGCGCCGGCTGGCGATGCGCCATTCGCCATTACGCCTTGCATAGCTATCGAGATAGCGGCCGCCGTAGAGGTTGCCGGCCATGCGCCCGTCTGCCCCCGCGCGCACGCCTGCGGCCAGGCCATAGCATTCGCCCTCGGCCGTATCGGAGCCCGTGAAGCGCAGCGCAAGACCAGTGAGCAGGTGCCAGCGCCGTGCCGAGGCGCGTTCGATCGCCATGACGACGGGGATGAAGTCCTTGGCTGTGCCCGTGAAGAAGCCATAGTCGATGGCGGCTTCTGGCCAGTAGCAGCTGGCCTGGCCATCCTCATCGAGCCAGTCGAGCGTGCGGGAATAGCGGGCAAGGAGCGCCTCGATGGCGCGCGTATCGAGCAGGCGGCGGAGCTCGGCGTCCATCGTCAGGCCCGGCCAGCCCACCAGGAGGCGATGGTGAGCGGGAAGCGCTGCTGGGCGGTCCGCATCGCCTCGCTCGCGTCTTCAGGGAGGGGCGGATCCTCGGTCTGGCTGAGGCCAGGTGCAGCGGTGGCAACAGGGTCCACATATTCAAGACGGATGCTCTCGAGCACATCGCCGAAATCATGGCTCTCGTGGTGCTCCGACATCTGGTGGTGATAGAAGGCCCATTTGTCTTTGAATGAAAGCAGACAATAGTAGCTGTTCTCGGCCTCGCCCTTCCAATATTCATAGCGGACGACGCCTGGCTCGGTTGCGTGGGTCTGGCGGACCATGTCTTCCATGATGGCTTCCCATTTCTCGAGCTTGTCGGGCTTGATCCGGATGTGGGCGAGAAGAGTTGTCATGGAGCGGCTCCTCGGGCGGGGCGGATATCGAGCTTGAGTTCGAGCAAGCCCAGCATGATGCCGGGCTGGTAGGGAAAGCTGTTGTCGGGGCTGACCGAGAAGCCGTCGAGACGGTCGAGCAGGCGGTTCCAGGCGATGGTCTGCTCGAGACGCGACAGACCAGCACCAGGACAGACGCGCGGGCCGGCCGAGAAGGCGAGATGGCGCGTGATCGCCTTGCGGTCGAGCTTCAGCATATCTGCGTCCTCAAACTCGTTCGGATCGATGTTGGCAGCGGCCCAGCGGAGATGGAGCGTCGAACCGGCAGGCACCTCGGTGCCGGAGAAGACCTCGTCCTCGGACGTGATCCGGGTGGACAGGCCTTGCGTTGGCGAGCGCAACCGCATCGCTTCCTCGATGAAGGGGCGGATGAGGGTGCGGTCAGCCTTGAGGCGGTCGAACAGGCCGGGGTGGGAGTCGAGCAGGCGGGCCTGCTCGGCGATTGCATACTGGGTGGTCTCCAGCCCGCCGATGACCATGGCATAGACGATGCCATTGATCTCGTCGTCGGTCAGTTTCCGGTCGAGTGCAGCATAGTGGACTTGCGTCAGCCAGCTGATCATGTCGTCAGCAGGGCGCGCGCGCTTTGCGCGCACCGTCTCGCGCACATAGTCAGAAAAGCCAGCAAGCAGGCGGAACTTCTCGGCCTTCTGGGCATCTGTCAGGATATTGTTGTGGCCACGGCCGTGGACATAGGACATGACTTGGGCCTGCCCCCAGATTTCAAGCTGGGGCACATCCGCCAGAGGAAAACCGAGCAGGCTTGCCATGGTGCGCTGCGGCAGGGGCCTCGCGAATTCGCGAACGAAGTCGATTGTGGCCCGGCCCTCCCAGGCATCAATGAGGGCATCAGCATGCGCGGTAATCATGGCGGCATGGCGGCCAGCGCCCGGGCCGACCCAAGGGTCGGTCAACTCCTGCCGGTGGGCGCGCCAGAGCGCCTGGGTGGGCCGCAGAGTGACAATCGACTGCACCATGGCGTCGAGGTCGGGCATTTCGGTCGGGAGCTTGCCCGACTGGATCACCTGGGCGACGAGCAAGTCGAGCGTGGGGGGAAAGCGGCTCCAGTCTTTGACGACGCGCGAAATGTCCGCGTGGCGCGTGAGAATGAAGGCGTCGCGATCGGGAGTGAGCCCTTCACCGGGAAGCCGAAGCACCGGGCATTCGGCGTGCAGCAAATGATAGGCCGCATACCAGTGCTGTGGCGCACCAGGGCCGAACAGGTCGACTTCGGCGACACTCTTTGGACAGCCGGTTGCCTCCACACGCCCTCCCGCGGCGTCTCTATCCAATCGCGCAGTTGCCGTCCGCTGGCGGCCTTCATAGGTCGCATGCGGGAGTGAAGGGCACGGCCCACATCAGCACGCGAGGTGGGATGAGCCGGATCGAGAAACTGGCACCCGAGGCATGGGACGTGCGGCTGCGCGAGGCCGTCCAGCCGGAGGCGCTTACCGCGCTCGAACAGGGGCTCATGCGCTTCTTTGCCCATTGCCCGGAGCAGGCGCTCGGACTTCTCCGCTTTTCCGCGGCAATGCGGGCCGGGCGGCGGCTTCCGGCCCGGCTGGTAGAGCTGATGCGTTTGCGGATCGCGTTTCACAACCAGTGCCGCAGCTGCATGGCAATCCGCTACCAGGACGCGCTCGCCGACGGGCTTACCGAGGCACTCGTCTGTTCACTTGAAGCGCCAGATGAGGCGGCGGAGCTGACGCCAGCAGAGAAGGCAGCCATTCGCTATGGCGAGAAGCTGGCAACCGACCATCTTGCGATCAGCGACTCCGATTATGCCGAGCTCCGGGAGCATTTTTCCGAAGCGGAGATCGTCGAGCTGGGCATGACCGCCGCCTTCTTCGTTGGTTTCGGTCGGCTCGGCGCCACCTGGCATATGGTGGAGGAACTGCCGGAAGCCTTTCGCGGCATCGGTCCGATCGCCCCCTGGGGGCAGGACCGGATCGTGGTGCGCTGACAATCGAGGGAATCGAAGATGGCGAGCCCAGCCCCTGTTGCCGACCCTGAGCTCAACCTGTTCGACCCTGCTGTCCAGCAATGCCCATGGGCTGCCTACAAGCGGTTGCGGGACGAGGCGCCGGCCTACTGCCTTCCCGGCACCAACATCTGGGTTGTGACCCGCTATGAGGACGTGCGGCGGGTTCTGCTTGATGTCGAGAATTTCCCGAGCAGTGCCGGGAACGCTCCCTACCGGATGGCCACCAACAATATCGAGCGGGCGAAGAAGGTGGCTGCGCGCTTTGCGGAGAGGGGCTGGGTGCCGGCGCCGACGCTCGCCGGCCGCGATGACCCAAACCACCGGCAAATGCGCGAGATGTTCAACGAGGCCTTCAAGCCGAGCCGGATCAAGGCCCTCGACCCGCTGGTCGAAAAACTCGCCTATGAGCTCATCGACGGCTTCCTTGCCGACGGCCGCTGCGAATGGGTGAGCCAATATTGCGTGCCGCTGCCGCTCTACATCATCGGCGAGCAGATGGGCGCCAAGCGGGAGGATATCTGGCGAATCAAGCGCTGGACCGACGCCTTCTTCCACCGCATTTCGATGATGCTGCCCGAAGACCAGGAAATGGAGATGGTGGACCGAGAGATCGAAGGCCAGCATTATTTCCAGGCCATCTTCGAGCGGCTCCGGCGCGAGCCTGACGACAGCCTGATCAGTGTCCTCGTCAACACCGTCATCGAAGAGTGGGGCCGGCCCCTCAATGACAATGAGCTCCATGCCGAAATGATGGCGGATACCTTTGTCGGCGGTAGCGAGACGACGACCAATGCGCTCGCCGCCGGCATGAAGCTACTCATTGAGAACAAGGATGTGTGGGCCAAGCTCCGCGCGGACCCGGACCGGTATCTTCGGACCTTCGTCGAGGAAGTGGTGCGGCTTGAGTCGCCAGTACAGAGCCTGATGCGCTTCTGTGCGCGCGATACTGAGATTGGCGGGATCACCATTCCGGCCGGCGCACTCGTCAATGTGCGCTATGGTGCAGCCAACCGCGACGAGCGGGTATTTGCCAATCCCGACCAGCTCGATCTCGAGCGCGAGAAGGCAGGCGCGCATCTCGGGTTCGGCTCGGGCACCCACCATTGCCTGGGTGCGCCGCTTGCAAGGCGTGAACTCTGGTGGGGCTTCCGGGCTGTCATCGACCGCTTCGAGGACATGGACTTCGCCGACGGCAATGATTTTTCCTACCACCCGCACTTCCTGCTGCGCTCCCTCAAACAGCTGCACATCAGCTTCGTGCCGCGCCGCAGCTAAGCGGCGGTCAACCTGGCCATGGCGCGAGCCCGAGGAAGGGGAGAGGAACGCGGGGAAGGGCCAGCCCGTCGCCGGGGAGCAAGCTGACGGGGCGCGCAGGCGCAAGGCGACGGGCCGTCAGATTGGCCAGTCGCGGGAAATGCTGTGCATGCTAGCCTTGCCGGCCGGAGGAGAGAGGCCATGGAAACCCACCGCACTTTCTGCCGCTTCTGCCATGCCAATTGCGCGATGCTTGTTGATGTGGAGGACGGGCGGGTTGTCGCCGTGCGGGGGGACCCGGACGACCCCGTCTATGGTGGCTACACCTGCATGAAGGGGCGCGAGCTTCCGGATTCGCACAATGCCCCGCACCGGCTGACCCGTTCGCTGGTGCGCGGGCCCGACGGCCAGTTCCGGGAAACACCGATGGCCGAGGCCCTCGCCTTCGTGGGCGATGGCTTGAAGCGGATTATCGACTCCCACGGGCCCCATGCCGTTGCCCTCTTCATGGGCTCGGGCGGCTACCAGAACAGCGCCGCCTGGGCAGCAACCCATGCCCTGGCGCAAGCGATCGGCACCCGGAACTTCTTTACATCCGTCACCCTGGACCAGCCTGCCAAGGTCTTCACCACTGCGCGCTACGGCAAGTGGATGGGTGGCGCCAACCTGTTCAGCGAGGCGGATGTTGCCTTCCTTGTCGGCAACAACCCCATTGTCTCCCACTATTCGCCGCCAGGCGGCGTGCCGCCGTTCAGCCCGTCGCGGCGGATCCGCGACCGCAAGGCCGCTGGCATGAAGCTCATCGTTGCTGACCCGCGGCTCGCCGAAGTGGGCATGCTGGCCGACATCTACTTGCCCGTGAAGCCAGGCGAGGACCCGGCGCTGCTTGCGGGCATGCTGCGTGTCATCATCACCGAAGGCCTTTATGATCGCAATTTCGTCGCCGCCCATGTCGATGGGCTGGACGCGCTTGCGCAAGCGGTTGCGCCCTTCACGCCCGAGGTTGCTGCCGCGCGCGCCGGTGTCGAGGCGGAACTTCTGGTCAAGGCTGCCCGGATGTTCGCAGGCGCCCAGCGCGGCTGCGCTGTTACGGGAACGGGACCGGAGATGGCCGGCAATGGCACGCTCACTGAATATCTGGTGACGGCCATGAACACGCTGTGCGCCCGCTTCCAGCAGGAGGGCGAAAAGGCGGCCATTCCGCGCATCTTTACGCCGGCAACGCCGAGGAAGGCGCAAGTCGGCCCCAAAGTGCCGCTCTTCGGTGCGGAGGGGATGCCAAAATCCCGCTTCCGCGGCCTTGGTCACCTTGGGGTGGAGATGCCGTGCAATGTGCTGGCCGACGAGATCCTAACCCCTGGCGAAGGGCAGATCCGGGCGCTCATTTCCGTTGGCGGCAACCCGGAAGTGGGCTTCCCCAACCAGCTCAAGATGCGGCGCGCACTCGATTCGCTCGCGCTTTTCGTCCAGATCGACCCGTGGATGTCAGCAAGCGCAAAGCGGGCAACTGTCGTGCTCGCGCCCAAGCAGTGTCTCGAGCGCGAAGACATCAACAACCTCTCCGAATGGTGGCACGAGGAGCCCTACGCCCGCTATGTCGAGGCCGTGGCGACGGCACCGGGCGACGTCATCGACGAATATGAGATGATGTGGCATCTGGCCAAGCATCTCGGGCTGCAGTTGCAGCTTCCCGGTGGGCCGGTGCCGATGGACTCCTGCCCGCCCAAGGTCCAGTTTCTCGATCTCATGACCGCCGGCTGCATCGTCGCCCCGAGCAAGGTCCGGGAAGATGCGCGCGCGGCAGGGGGCGCGGCGATCATCTATTCGGAGCTGCACCCGATCGTCGAGCCGGCTGACCCGGATGCCTGCGAAAGGTTTGATCTTGCCGCCGGCGACATGCCGGGCGCGCTTGCGCGCTATGCTGCAGACGAGGCGCGCGCCGCTGGCTTTGATTTCCGGCTCATTTCGCGGCGCTCCAAGGCGCGGTTCAACTCGATCGGCCACCCGCTCGAGCGGCTGCGGGCACGGGCCAAGACCAACCCGGCCTACATTCACCCCGCGGATCTGGCCGAACTCGGCATTGCCGATGGTGCGATCATCGAGATCCGCTCGGCACACGCCACCATCCATGGCGTTGCCAGGGCCTCAGACCGGGTGCGGCGGGGAATCGTCTCGATGGCGCATGCCTTCGGCGACTCCGACGCCGGCAAGGAGGATGTGCTGGAAAAGGGAGCATCCACCAATCGCCTCACCAGCGACGAAGTGGACTATGACCCCATCACTGGCCAGGCGCTGCAGAGCGCCATACCGGTGAAGGTGGCTCTCGCTGCCTAGCCGAGCTTGCGCAAAGGCTCGCTGCCATCCCAGTTTTCGCAGGCCTCGCGGATGCGGGCGAAGAGGTCGGGGCCGTCGGTTGCGCGCTGGAGCACCTCAACAAGGTGGCCAGGCCCCGTGCCCGGGTCTGCATAGAGGACGCGCGAGGCCCCGAACCGGCCTTCGAGCGCAACTTTTGCCCCGGTTTCGCGGCAAATGCGGTAGGCCGCCTCGAGGTCATCGACCAGGATACAGACATGGTGGAGACGGTCTCTGACGCCGTAGGGGCCAGTGTAGATGGAGGGCGAGTTATTTTCCGGCCGGATGAGCTCGATCTGCAAGTCGCCCCAATAGGCGAGCGCCAGGCTGAACCGAGCATCGGTCGGCTCCCCCAGATAGCGCATCCCCTCGAGCTGGATGTTCTCGATGAGATGGAAGGGCCCAACACCCATGGTGCGGGTCCAGTGGGTGACGGCAGCGTCGAAGTCGCTTGGCACATAGGCCAGTTGCATAATGGGGCCGAGGGCGGAAAAGACGGAGTGGAGAGCCATGATGTCCTCTCGCGGTAAGGCCGGACGGGAACTAGCTGCGAGGGACCAGTTGCGGCAACCTGACCAGCCCGAGAGGGAGAGGCCAATGAACAAGCCAGAGACGATCACCCGCCCGGACCGCTGCCCGGCGATGAGCTACACCGAGATGCTGGAGGCCGACACCCGGCCCGTGCCGGACTTCCTGCTCCAGGAGACGACGCGGGAGATGTCAACCGAGCCGGTTTCGGTCATCCCCTATGTGAGCGAGGAGTTCGCCCGCCTTGAGCGCGAGCGAATGTGGCCCAATGTCTGGCTGTTCGCTGCCCGCGAGGACGAAATGCCCGACCCCGGCGACACGGTCGTCTTTGATATCAATGACAAGTCCTTCCTCCTGGTCCGGCAGGAGGACATGCGCGTGCGCGCCTTCTACAACGCTTGCCTCCACCGCGGCCGCAAGCTGCGCACCAAGGCCGGGCCGACACCGATGCTGAGGTGCCCCTTCCATGGCTTTACCTGGAACAATGACGGCAGCCTCAAGGAAATCCCCTGCCAGTGGGACTTCCGCCACCTCGAAGGCAAGGACCTGTCGCTGCCGGAAGTGCGAGTGAACCTCTGGGAAGGCTTCGTGATGATAACGGAGAATCCCGACATTCCCGAGTTCCCCGAGTGGCTGGGGCCAGCGGCAAGCCACTATGCCCCCTATGACTTCAAGAACCGCTACACGGGCATGTGGGTGAAGCGGCGGATCGAGGCCAACTGGAAGACCACTGCCGAGGCCTTCATGGAGGCCTGGCATTCGATCACGACCCATCCGCAACTGCTGCCTTTCCTTGGCGATGCCAACAGCCGCTACGACCTCATCGGCGACCATTTCAATCGCGCCATTACACCTTCTGGCGTGCTCTCGCCCCATATGCGCGGCAAGGATCAACGCTATGTGCTCGAGAAGATGAACGAATTCTCCGGCGGCAACGATGCGGAGACGAACCGGCGGTTCAACGCGACAGAAGAGGTGGGCGACTTTGACCCAAACGACCCGCTGCTGGCGCGCAAACTCCTCGCCGAGGCCGGCCGCAAGGGCTTTGCAGCGCAATATGGCTATGACTATTCGAAGGCCTCAGACGCCGAGATCCTCGACAATTTCACCTACAACATTTTTCCCAATTTCTCGCCCTGGATCGGCTACCTGCCCACTCTCGTCTATCGCTGGCTGCCAGGCACCACGCCTGACTGGTGCACCATGGAAATCCGCCTCCTGTTCCCGACCCCAAAGGGCGAGAAGCGGCCGCGCGCGGTTGAGTGCACCCTCATTCCCGATGGCGAGCCTTTCTCCTGGGCAGCCGACAAGATGGGGGCGGCCCTTGCTGGCGTCTTCGACCAGGACCTTGCGAACCTGCCGCATGTGCAGACGGGCATGAAGACGCTGAAGTCAGGCCGGATGGAGCTCGGCGCCTACCAGGAGAGCCGGGTGCGGCATTTCCATGAGACGCTGATGAAGTATATCAACGGCGAGCTGCCAGCCAAGCGCAGCTGAGCGCTTACACTTCGGCTGCGACTTCGGCCGTGTCAAAATAGTGGATGCGGAGCTCCTTCAGGAGCCCGTCTTCGAAGCGGCCGGCCTCGCAGATGGTCTGGGTAAGGCTGCGCCCGGTTCGCTTGGATGTCATGGTAAGGCTCAAGACAACGACGCCCCAGTCCTTTCCGCCTGTGACTTCATGGATCTCGACCTTCGCCGAAGCCCAGCTGCCATACATGGCTGCCGCCACGCGCTGGAGCGCGTCACGGCTCTTCCATTCGCCGCCATAGGGAAGTGAGGCCGGCTCGACGATGGTGAACTCCGGGTGGCAGCGGGCTTCGACCGCAGCCCAGTCGCGCGCACCAGCTAGGCGGTAGATCTCGGCCAGCAAAGCGCCTGCGTTGGGCATCGCCTACCCTGCTGCCCGTTCGCCGACCAGATGGGCCGGATCGGCGGCGCCATGGGCGCCACGCCAGTGCGCGGGAAGTGCGGCAAACCCGGCGTCAGCCGAAGGCCGGTCATGGCGGCCATCGTGGAGGCCGATGCGATGGGCGATCCGCCAGCAGCCGTCGCGCTGCTCGAACCGGTCGATGTAGCGGCCCCAGACAATCGCTTCATAGGCCTGGCCAGTGCCCGGAAATGGCGCGTCCGCCGGAGCATCGGCCGGGACCAAATGGACGGCAGTGAACCAGGTCTCGACATGGGCGCAATTGGGGCCATCATGGGCGATGAGGCTCTGGCCGAGCTGGTGGTGCGTGCCTGACAGCGGCAGCAGAACCGCCTTCGCAGCTTCGACGAAATGGCGCCAGTCCCCCTTGATTGCGGCAAAATGGTAAGTGGCGTCAGTGTGGAAGCAGGCGACAAGCAAATGGAAGGCACGGCGATCAAGCGCGTGACAGTAAAGCGCCAGAACCCGCCGGATCGCCTCTTCTTGCCCTGGCATCTTCCCTTCCCTGCTTGCCTTCTGGAGACAATGGAACAACCGGAGCGCTTCAACCACTGCAACAAGTGCTGGATCTCCCCCAATGCCAGGCCTGGGCCTCACCAAGGTTTGCAGCTCCCTGCGCTTGCGAACAGGGTCAGATTGCAGCCGTTCGGGAACGGGCCTTGGGATGTGGGCGCGAGGGATCTTTACGCTTGTGGTTTTCGGGCTTGCCGTCCCAGCCCATGCCGATCCGAGCGCACGCGGATGGCAGTTCAGCATCGAACCCTATGTCATGGCCCCGTTCATAAATGGCGAAACCGCCATTGGCCCAGTCACCTTCCGTGGCTCAACCAGCCCTGGCGATCTGTTCGCAAACCTGAACTGGGGCGTGATGGGATTGCTGGAGGCCAACAACGGGCGCTTCGGAATCCTCTTCGACGGCAATTACGCAAATCTTGAAATGGAGCGCGAAGGCCTCATCGATAGGGTCGGAGGCCACCAAGGCGCCTATGCCTTCCTGCTGCTGGCGCGAGTGCATCGCTTTGCCGAGGCCTATGCCGGCGTGCGTGTGACTGACCTTGGCGTGCGCATTGCCTTGACTGACCCGCGCACTGGCAAACCCGTCGAGGCGCGTCGGTCGGAAACCTGGGTTGACCCCATTGTCGGCTTGCGGGTGCGAGGGCCGATCGCGCGCACGGTCAATCTCGCCATGCTGGCGGATGTCGGCGGCTTCGGCGCTGGGTCCGATATGTCGGTGCAGGCCTGGCCTTCCCTCGGGATCCAGCTTTCGCGCACGCTTGATGCAAAGCTCGGCTATCGGCCTGTTTAAGCGAAGAAACGGTCTGGCGAAGGTGTGCGCCGGTTTCATTATGACGTGCTGACCCACGGCCCCACTGCTGGACTCCGTCTCCACTTCTGAAAGGGTCTCGGCGCCTTGTGTAGCCCTTTGCTATCCTCGCCAAGCGCTGTCCACAACGACGCGCGCCACCCACTCGCTCAGCCTCGGGGCGACGCGGCGGCTGGGGCACTCCCAGGCGCACTGCGGCACGCCTGCTCGGCAGGGCGCAACAGCGCGGCAGCCGCCTTGCGCAATTCGGCGGCAAGCAAGCGGAACTCGGCCGAACGCGGTGACGTCGGGCGCCAGATAAGCGCGATCTGCCGGCTGGCGCGCGGGCTATCGAGCGGGCGGGTCTCGACTTGCGTGCCAGCGAGAATCCCGGAGTCGACGGCAAGCCTGGGCAGGAAAGTGCATCCAATCCGGTTCTCGACCATCTGGACAAGCGTGTGAAGCGACGTGCCAAGGACCGCAGCATCCGCCCGCAGGCCAGCGCGGCCGCAGGCAGCAAGTGCGTGATCCTTCAAGCAATGACCGTCTTCGAGGAGGAGGAGCCGCTCTTGGGGAAGCGTCGCCGGATCAACTTTTGCGGCAGGCGCGGGCAAGTCGGCAGGATGGAAGGCAAGGAGGATGGGATCTTCGAACAGGACCTCCGCTTCGACATCCCCGCACGCCCAAGGCAATGCCAGGAGCACACAGTCGAGCTCGCCACGGGCAAGCAGGGCACACGCCTGGTCTGACTGCTCCTCGCGCAAGTAGAGACGAAGCTCGGGCCAGGCGGCGCGAAGCCCCGGCAACAGCCGTGGCAAAAGAAAGGGGGCAATGGTGGGAATGACTCCCAGGCGGAGCTCGCCAGCAAGTGGCCGCCCCGACGCACGCGCAAGCTCGGCAATGGCTTCGGCCTCCGCAAGAAGCCGCCAGGCCCGCTCCACCACCTGGTTGCCAAGCGGTGTGAAACGGACGACGCGACGCGTGCGCTCGACAAGGACACAATCGAGCAGCGTTTCGAGCTCCTGGATTCCGGCCGAAAGGGTCGACTGGCTGACATGGCAGGCATCGGCAGCGCGACCGAAATGGCCGGTGCGGTGGAGAGCGACGAGATACTGGAGCTGCTTGATGGTGGGCAGGTAGATCATGGCTCGCGAATAATCGCCTTAGACGATGACATCAATCGATTTATCTTGTTTGAACGATGAGGCATGCCGTTCTATTTGCGGCGCAGCATCGCGCGGGCCCCTCCGCCGCTGCTCCGATCTTCCCGTAACATGTTGGAAAGAGGTTCAGATGCTGACCATCGGCGACAAGCTTCCTGAGTTCAAGGTTGCAGTGCAGCAGGGCGTGGACAAGCTCCCCGCCGGCGAAGTGCTGACCGACAAGGATTATCCTGGCAAGTGGAAGGTGATCTTCTGGTGGCCGAAGGACTTCACCTTCATCTGCCCGACCGAGATCATCGGCTATGGCGAACTGAAGCAGGAGTTCGAGGACCGCGATGCGGTGCTCATCGGCGCCTCGACCGACACTGATTTCGTCCATTTCGCCTGGCGCAAGTCGGACGAGCGGCTGGCGAAGTGCGACTTCCCCTGGATCGCCGACAACAAGCAGGAGCTCGCCAAAGCGCTTGGAATCCTCGACAAGGAAGCAGGTGTGGCGCTGCGTGCGACCTTCATTGTCGATCCGAACAATGTCATCCAGCATGTGACTGTGAATGGTCTGAACCAGGGCCGCTCTCCGCAGGAGACGCTCAGGAACCTTGATGCGCTCCAGACCGATGAGCTGTGCCCTTGCAACTGGACCAAGGGCCAGGAAACGCTGCGGCCAGCCGCGTAAGGGAAAAATGCCTTGCGCCGGGCGGTGTCAGCCGCCCGGCCTTTTGCCCGGCCGTTGCGACGCGCCGGGCCAGCCCGGAGACTTTTCCATGGCGCTTGCCGAACTCGCCCAAACGCTTCCCGACTATGCCAAGGACCTGCGGCTCAACCTGTCGTCGCTCATGAACGATGCCGGGCTCAGTGAGCAACAGAAGTTCGGAACCCTGCTTTCGTGCGCGCATGCCACTGGCGTCAAGCCGCTCATCGCTGCGGCGGAGACGGAGGCCGGGGCAAGGCTTGCTCCGGAAGCCCTGGCGGCCGCCCGAGCTGCTGCGGCCATCATGGCGATGAACAATGTCTATTATCGATTCACGCATCTTGCTTCCAACCCGGAGTATCGCACCCTGCCGGCGCGGCTGCGAATGAACATTCTTGGCGCGCCGGGGATCGACAAGGCCGATTTTGAGCTCTTCTGCCTTGCAGTCTCTGCCATCAATGGCTGTGGCGCATGCATCGACAGCCATGAGAAAGTGCTGCAGCAGCATGGCGTGAATAGCGGGACGATTCAGGCGGCAGTCAGGCTGGCAAGCGTGGTCACCGCAATCGCTGCAGTGCTGCGGGCCCACTAACGCAGCCATGGATGGTGGGAGGTGAAAGCTGAGGCCTGGTCGAGTGCAGGAGGCAGCCGGCCATGGGTTGCTGCCAAAGGAAGCGCGCTTTGCAGCCGCAAGGCGCCGGATGCGCATATCCTCTCGGCCAGGCGCGGGGTGTGACTGCCGCACGGAGATCAGCCCCCGTTTGAAGAGCAGCGACAGTGCCGCAATGACAGCCTGGATGGCAGCGTGTGCAGGGCGCGATCCCGTGCGTGCGGAGGGCGGCAGCTGCCCTTGGCCTTTCGACCTAGTCTGGACAAGGGGGCTGGCGCTTTGCTTGCGTGAAGCCTATGTCGCAATCATGGGGCGGCGGGAGCGCGCATGGGCCTTGGTTCCTACCTTGCAAGCGTGAAGGCGCGCGACCCAGCGCCGCGGTCACGGCTGGAGATCCTGACCTACCCGGGCGTGTGGGCACTTGGACTGCACCGGGTGGCGCATGCGCTCTACCGTGCGCGGCTGTTCTTCCTCGCGCGGGTGGTCAATCACCTGAGCCGGTTCCTGACCGCGATCGACATCCACCCCGGTGCGCGGATCGGCCGAAACCTCTTCATCGACCATGGGTTTGTGGTGATCGGCGAAACTGCCGAAATCGGCGACAATGTCACCATCTACCAGGGGAGCACGCTCGGTGGCACCAACCCCACGTCTGGTGTGGGCGGCAAGCGCCACCCGACCATTGGCAATGACGTGGTCATCTCGCTCGGGGCGGCAATCCTGGGGCCGATCCATGTCGGCGATGGCGCGAGAATTGGTGCCAATGCCGTGGTCACGAAGGATGTGCCGGCAGGGGCCACCATGGTTGGCATCCCCGCCAAGCCGATTCCGGTTGTGGTGCGCGACGAGCCAGGCTTTGTGCCCTATGGAACGCCGTGCTCGGAGAAGTTCGACCCCATTACGCAAAAGGAGGAACTGCTGCGCTGCGAGATCCAGGCGCTCCGGGCCCGGCTCGAGGCGCTCGAGCGCGCCTCCGGCAGGACATCTGACGCCGCGTGACTGGAGTGGTGCCGCTTCGCCGGCGGGTCGTGTTTGCGCGGGCAGAGCTTGACCTCATCATGCAGCTCTACGGCCGGATGGTCGCCGCCGGGCACTGGCGCGACTATGCCATTGACCTTGCGCCTTCGGCAGCGACCTTCAGTGCCTTCCGCCGCAGCGCCGAGCGGCCGGAGGTTCGCATCATCAAGGACCCTCGCGCCCGCCAGGGCCCCTATGCACTCGTCTCCGAAGCAGGGGCAGTCCTGAAGCGCGGCCATGATCTTGCGGCCGTGCTCGCGCCGCTGAAGCGCCGGCTTGTCAAGCTGGTGGAGGCCGAGACCTAGCCGAACAGCTCAGCCGAAGTCGGGTTGCGCCGCAGCGTCAGCCCGCCATTCACCTGGAGCGCCTGCCCGGTCATGAAGCATTCGTCGGACGCAGCGAAAACGGCTGCGGCAGCAAGGTCTTCAACCGTGCCGATCCGGCCGAGCGGATACTCGCGCGCGAACTTCTCTTCGAGGCCAGGCACTTGCATGGCCTCAGCCGTCATCGGCGTTGCCATCAAGCCCGGGACCAGCGAATTGGCCCGAATGCCCTTGGCGCCATACTGGTTGGCAATCGCGCGGATGAGGGCGTCGCCGGCAGCCTTTGTCGCAATGTAGGCCGCGTGGTTGTCAATCACCCGGTCGGTTGTGGCAGAAGAGATCTGGAGGATCGCACCCCCGCCCTGCGCCGCCATCACGGGCACAAAGGCCTGGAGGAGATGGTGCACGCCCTTGAACTGGAGGGCGGACATGAGCTCGAGATCCTCGTCCGTCACTTGCTCGAGCGGGCGGAGCAAGCCTATCCCAGCGCAATTGACGAGAATGTCCACGCGCCCGCCGAGCTTCTCGAGGGCCGTGTCTCTGAGCGCCTCGACTTCGGCACGATAGCGGATGTCGACAAGGGCGAAATGGCCTCCGATCTCCTCAGCGAGCGCTGCAAGCGGCTCAGGACGCCGGCCGGCAACAAGGACGGTTGCGCCTTCGGCTGCGAAGCGCCGGGCAATGGCCTGGCCGGCATTGTCCTTGCCGGCTGCACCAACAACGACAGCAGTCTTGCCTTGCAGGCGGCCACTCATGCGGCAATCCGCCCAAGCCTGCCAAGCACGGCTTCGGCTTCTGCTACCGTCTGCTCGACGATGGTGCGGCAGGGAAGGATTTCGCGCACACCGCCCCCGCCCTGGCCGGCTGCGAAGCATTGTGTCTCGGGGTCGAGGTTCTCGGTCACGCCGGCGATCGGCCCGAGCCGGTTTTCCTGGGCCGACTCCATCGCCTGCAGCGGGAAGGGCTTGGCAGGCTCTTTCTCGAACCGCTCGGTGGTGCGGTTCCTGATGGCGCGAAGGGTCTTGCCGGTAAATCCTCGCGAGACGACGGTGTCGGCCTCGGTCATCTTCACGATCGCCTCCTTGTAGACCTGGCCGGCATGGGCTTCGGTTGAAGCGATAAAGCGCGTGCCCATCCAGACGCCCACACAGCCAAGCGCAAGGGCCGCAGCAAGGCCACGTCCATCAAAAAGGCCGCCCGCTGCGACCACCGGGATCTTCACGGCATCAACGACTTGCGGCCAGAGCGCAACCGAGGCAACGGCCCCGGTGTGGCCGCCGCCCTCCGTCCCCTGGGCAATGACGAAGTCGCAGCCCGCAGCTTCTGCCTTCACCGCATGGTCGACCTTGCCGACCATGGCTGCAACCAGGATCCCAGCGTCTTTCAACTGGCGCACGATCGGGTAGGGAACGCCAAGCCCGGCGATGAAGGCTTTGGCACCATTGGCGATGATGATCTCAACGGACGCCGTCAAAGTCTCGGGCTGGGCGGCGAGGAGATCGACGCCGAACGGCTTCTCCGTCAGCTCGCGGACGCGCTTCATCTGGGATTCGATGAATTTCGGGCTTGTTCCTGCCATGCCGAGGGAGCCGAACCCGCCGGCTTCAGAGACGGCGGCGCAGACCTCGGCATAAGAGACGCCGCCCATGCCTGCGAGCATGACGGGGTGGGCGACTCCGAGCAGGTCGCAGAGCGGGGTCCTGAGCGCCACCTCAGGCCGCCTTGCGTTGCGCGTTGCCGTAGAAGGTCTCGCCCTTCGCCGCCATGTCCCGAAGGATCTCAGGTGGCGCGAAGCGCTCGCCATGCGCTGCCGCCAAGCGATCGAGGGTGGCAACGACCGTGGCAAGGCCGAGCGTGTCCATGTGGCTGAAGGGCCCGCCAGTGAAGGGCGCGAAGCCCCAGCCGAAGATGGCGCCAAGGTCGCCGTCTTCGGGCGTTTCCAGAACGCCTTCGGCAAAGCAGCGAGCGCATTCGACCAGCTGGCGGAACAGAAGCCGTTCCTTGACTTCAGCGGGCGCAGGCTGGTGGACCGAGAGCGGGAAGTGGCTGGCGAGCTCGGGCCACAGGTGCTTCGGGCTGCCGTCCTCGGGGTAGACATAGAAGCCCTTGCCGTTCTTGCGGCCGTGGCGGCCGAGGCCGACCATGGTTTCGATGACCTTCTCGCCGGGGCCAGGCTTGTAGGCCTCGCCCAGGTCTTTTTTGGTCTGCTGGGCGACCTTGTAGCCAAGATCGAGGCCGACCTCGTCATTGACTGCGAGCGGGCCGACCGGCATTCCCATGTGCCGGGCAACATTCTCGATCAGGGCCGGCTTCACGCCTTCGCCCAGGAGTGCGAGGCCTTCCTGCACGAAGGTGCCAAAACAGCGCGAAGTGTAGAAGCCGCGGCTGTCATTTACGACGATCGGGGTCTTCTTGATCTGCGCGACATAATCGAGCGCCTTTGCAAGCGCGCGCGGGCCCGTCTTCTGCCCCATGATGATTTCGACGAGCGGCATCTTCTCAACTGGCGAGAAGAAGTGGATGCCAATGAAATTCTCCGGACGAGACCAGGCCTCGGCCAGGCCGGTGATGGGAAGGGTTGACGTGTTGGAGCCGAAGATGGTGTCTGCACCCACGACCGCCTCAGTCGCCCTGGTGACTTCGGCCTTGATGCTGCGATCCTCGAACACGGCCTCGATGATGAGATCACAGCCGGCGAGATCCGCGTAGGAGGTGGTGGGGTGGATGCGGCCGAGGATCTCGGCCATTTTGGCTGGATCCGTGCTGCGCTTCTTCAGGCGCTCCTCGGTGTAGGCCTTGCCCTTGTTCGCGCTTTCCATGTCGCGGTCGAGGAGGACGACTTCGATCCCGGCCTGGGCCGAGACCATGGCGATGCCGGCGCCCATGAGGCCAGCGCCGAGCATGCCGAGCTTCATGGTCTTGGCCGGGGGCGCGTCCTTGGGGCGGCGAGCACCCTTTTCGGCTGCCTGCTTCGAGACAAAGAGCGAGCGGATCATGTTGCCGGCCTGCGGGTCGGCCACGACGCGCGCGAAATATTTGGACTCGACGCGGATGGCAGTGTCCATCGGCAGCTGGGCGCCCTCGTAGACGGCCGAGAGAATCGCCTTCACCTGGTTCATGTTGCCGAAGCTCTGCCTGTGGGCCATGGCGGTGCCGCCGATGAAGGTCTGGGCAAAGGCCGGGTTCATGTGGCCGACGCCGCCGGGGAATTTGAAGCCCTTGTCGTCCCACGGCTGGGTGGCCTTCGTCGGGTTGGCCTTCACCCAGGCCTTGGCACGGGCGACCAGCTCGTCGCGGGGGGCGAGCTCCTGCACGACGCCAAAGCCGAGTGCTTCCTGCGGGCTCATGGACTTTCCCTGGAGGAGATACATGAGCGCGGGCTGCACGCCCATGAGGCGGGGCAGGCGCTGGGTGCCGCCGGCGCCGGGGAAGAGGCCGACGAGCACTTCGGGAAGGCCGAGCTGGATCTTCGGATCGTCGGCGACGATGCGGTGATGGCAGGCGAGCACGATCTCGAGCCCGCCGCCGAGCGCGAGGCCGTTGACGGCGGCAGCGACCGGCTTGCCTGCCGTCTCGAGGTCGCGGAGCAGCCGGTTGAGGGCGAAGACAGCTTCAAACAGCTGCGCCATGCGGGACTTGCCTGAACCGTTGCCCGGGCCGGCGCTGCTGAAGTTCATGCCCTTCAGGTCGGCGCCGGCGAGGAAGCCCGAGGCCTTGCCCGAGGTGATGACGGCGCCCTTGACGGCATCGTCGGTCTTGATGCGCTCGACCGCGGCGGCGAGATCGCGGCTGACCTCGGCGTTGATGACGTTCATCGAGAGCCCGGGGCAATCGATGGTGAG
>NZ_JBRCLD010000019.1:0-25799 GCF_053487655.1 Thermaurantiacus sp.
GGCTTCGTCGAGCGCGGCCATGGCCATGCCATAGGCAACTGCCGAGATCTCAAGCTTCTCAACATCGAGTGCACGCCCGGCAAGCTGTTCCCAGCCCCGGTTCCACATCGCCTCGCCGCCGACGATGGCCGAGACCGGCAGCTGCACATGGTCGAAGAAGACGTCCTGGCTTTCGGTGTAGCGCAAGTTGACATGGCCGATCGGCTGCATGCTGACACCGGGCGTCCTGGGTGGAATCAAGAGGAAGGAGAGATTGCGATAGCGCGCATCGGCCGGGCCGGAGCGGACCAGGCAGTAGATTGCATCCGCCCAGTCTGCCCCGGTGCACCAGCGCTTGGCGCCATGGACCACAATCCTGTCCCCATGGCGTTCAGCCCTTGTCGTCACACTGGCAAGGTCCCCGCCAACATCGGGCTCGGAGAGACCGTAGGCGAAGAAGGCTTCGCCGCGGGCGAGCTTCGGGAGCCATTCGGCCTTCTGCTCCGCCGAGCCGTTCTCGGCGAGGTTCATGCCGCCGTAGAAGGCCGTGTGAATATAGGGGCCGGCAAGGAAGGGGCCAGCGCGCGACAGCTCCTCGATGACGGCGATTGCCGCGACCAGATCCTGACCTGCACCTCCATAGGCCTCGGGCACGGCCAATGCCGTGAAGCCAAGCTGGTTGAACTTTGCATAGACATCGCGTGGCCAGCACCGCGCACGATCCCAGCGGGCCCGCGCTTCGGGTGGAGCATGGCGGGCAAGGAAGCGGCGGATCTGGTCGCGGATCGCCAGGATATGGTCTGGTTCGTCGAACCAGCTGGCCGGAGCCGTGGCGCCCGCGTTCATTCGCCGGTCAGCCTCGGGGCGCGCTTCTCACGCATTGCTCTAACTGCTTCGGCGCGATCGGCGGCCATGTTCGACAGAAGCTCATGGGCAAGGCTTGAGTCCATCATCTGCGCAGCAAGCGCCTTGAGCGGCTGGTTGGCAACCGTCTTCGTCCAGCGCACGGCCCAGCGCGGGTTGCCGAGGACCTTGGCTGCTACCTCCGCCACCTTCGAGTCGAGCTCTGCTGCGGGGACGGCATGGTTGATAAGGCCGATTCGCGCAGCCTCGCTTGCCGTGAGCAGATCGCCAGTCAGGAGATATTCCTTGGCGCGGGCAAAGCCGATGAGCTGGGGCCAGATGATTGCCCCGCCGTCACCAGCGACAAGCCCGACTTTCACATGCGGGTCCCCGATGACGGCGCGTTCGTCTGCGATGATGATGTCGCACAAAAGGGCGATGGTGGCACCAAGACCTGCCGCAGGCCCGTTCAAGCGGCAGATGATCGGTTTCTCAAGATCAAGGAGGGACGTCACGATCCGCCGGGCTTCATAGGCGATAGCGCGGAAGCTCTTGGGATTGCGGATCTGTTCCTCGAACCAGGCATAGTCACCGCCGGCACAGAAGGCCTTCCCCTCGCCAGTCAGGATGATGAGATCCGAGTGCGAGTCATGCTGGAGATCAGTGAAAAGGGTCGCAAGCTCGGCATGGAGGCGCGCGTCGACCGCATTGACTGCCCCGGGGGCAGCGATTGCCACCGTGAGCACCCGGCCGTCGCGGCGGAACTGGAATCTCTCATAGGCTTCAAGCACCATCGCCTCCTCCCCTGCGGGTCCCTGCCGCATCCAGACGCGCTCGAAAAGCCTTGCAGCGCACGCCAAGCGCGGCAAGAGGTGCAAGATGGCGCTCGCCGAACTTGCTGCCGATTTCACCCCCGCGGCGCTGCCCGAACATACGCGCGACTTTCGCACGCAGGTGCGCGCCTTTCTTGACGATGCTCTCGTCAACTTGCGCCCACGCGACCGCGCCAAGACCTGGACCGGCTGGGACGCGGACTTCAGCCGCGCGCTTGCCGCCCGCGGCTGGGTGGGCCTGACCCTTCCTGAGCGCTATGGCGGTGCTGGCAAGGACTATTTCCATCGCTTCGTGCTGGTGGAGGAGCTGCTGGCCAGTGGCGCGCCCTGCGCCGCCCACTGGATCGGGGACCGGCAGTCGGCGCCGCTCCTTCTCAAGTTCGGAACCGAAGAGCAGCGCCAGCGCTGGATCCCGGCCATTTGCCGCTCCGAGACCTTCTTCTGCATCGGCATGTCAGAGCCAGGCTCCGGCTCTGATCTCGCCTCAGTTCGGACGCGCGCCGTGCGCGACGGCAACGGCTGGCGCCTCAACGGCGGCAAGGTCTGGACCACCTGGGGCCATCGCTCCGACATGATGATTGCGCTGGTGCGCACCTCTGGCAGCCCGGAGGACCGGCACAAGGGGCTCTCACAGTTCCTCGTCGACTTGAAGGCACCGGGTGTGACGACAAAGCCCATCCGCCTTTCCTATGGCGAGAGCGAATTCTCCGAGACCCGGTTTGAGGATGTGTTCCTGCCGGCGGATGCACTGGTGGGTGAGGAAGGGCAAGGCTGGGCGCAAGTGAATGCCGAGCTCGCCTTCGAGCGCTCTGGGCCGGAGCGAATCTATTCTTCGCTCGCCCTTCTCGACTTGTGGACCCGCCATCTTAAAGCCGCGCCGGATGCACGCGCGGTGGCAGCGCTTGGCCGGCATCTTGCCAACCTTGCCACTCTTCGCGCCATGTCGATTGCCTTGACGGCGCGGCTTCACGCCGGGTGTTCGCCCATCGTCGGGGCGGCCTTGCTGAAGGATCTTGGCACGGCAGCCGAGCAGGCCATCCCTGCCGATATCGCCGACCTCGTCGGCCCGGGCGAGGCCGAGCAGGAGCTGATGGCGACTCTTGCTTTCCTCCACCAGCTGTCGGCGGTCTTCTCCATCCGCGGCGGCACGCGCGAAATCCTGCGCGGCATGATCGCGCGCGGGCTCGGGCTCAGATGATGCTTCTTGCGGCCTTCGAGAGGCTGCTTGAAACCCATTGCTCACCTCAGGTGGTGCGAAGCGCCGAAGCGGGCACCTTTCCTGCTGCGCTTGCAGCCGAGCTTGCAGCCTCTGGATTCCTCGATCTCCTCGTGCCGGAGGAGGCCGGGGGTGCGGGCCTGCCACTTGCCGAGCTGTTCCCGCTTGCGGTTGCGGCCGGGCGGCGGGCCTGCCCCCTGCCCTTCGCCGAGACGGCGGTGGCGCGCGGGCTTTTGGCCCGGGCGGCATTCGAGGTGCCCGCTGCGGCCTGGATCTTGCCTGCTCCGCCCTCCCCGCTCCACCCCATGGCCCGCCTTGCCACGCATGCGCTGGTTGAAGATGCAGACGGGGCAGCCCTTGTGGAAATGCTGGCAGCTGGCGACGACCCCTGGGGGACGGGGGGGGCGACGCGGATCGAGGCCGGCGCAGTCTCCGGCCGGATTGCCGGCATCGATCTTGCAGCAACGGCAGCGGCCCTTGGCGCAGCCCGGATCGCCGGCCTGGTCGAGGCCGTAGCCGAGCTCACCCTTGCGCATGTCACCACCCGCCAGCAGTTCGGGCGAGCACTCGCCGGCTTTCAGGCCATCCAGCAGGCAATGGCGCAGCTTGCCGAGGAAGTGATCGCAGCCCGCAGTGCAGCGAGCCTTGCCTTCGCAGGGGAGGTTTTCGCACGTCTTCCAGCCGCAGTTGCAAAGGCGCGAGCTTCTGAGGCAGCACGCGCCGTGCAGGCGATCGCCCACCAGGCCCATGGTGCGATTGGGATGACGGCAGAATATGATCTTGGCCTTTTTACCCGGCGACTGCAGGAAGCGCGCATGGCGCACGGCAGCGAAGGCCATTGGCACTGCTTGCTCGGGGAAGCGCGGGCATCCGACCGCGCGGGAACGGCTGTGGACTTTCTGCGGCGGGCACTGGAGGTCGAATGAGCGAAAGCCATGATCCAGCTGCCGCGCGCGCCCAGTTCGAGACCCTGCCTGTGCTGGGGCAAGGCCCCTATTGGCAGGATCTTGCGCCAGGCCTTGTTGGGCGGACGCTCAGGCGCACCATCACGGAAGCTGATCTCATCAGCTTCATCGGTGTCACTGGCATGACGGAAGCCATCTTCATCGATGCCGCCTACCCGGGGGCTGCCATCCCCGGCCGGCTGGTGCCAGCAGCACTCACCCAGTGTCTCATCGAGGGAATGTTGTTCCAGACACTCATCCAGGGCGTCGGCCTCGCACTGCTTGAGATCCACACCCGCGCCCATGCGCCAGTCCGGGTGGGGGACAGTATCTGGGCAACGGTCGAGATCGCCGACATCCGGCCGACGTCGAAGAACAACCGCGCCATCGTGACCCAGGAGGTCAAGGTCATGAACCAGGAGGGGGTGCTGGTCCTCTCCTACACGGTCAAGCGGCTGGCAGCCGGGCGCGGCTAAGCCCTTCCCTGCACCTGCGATCACAGGCAAGAGCGGGGCAGGAGGAAGGGCATGAAACGACTGACCGGGCGTGTCGCGATTGTCACGGGTGCAGCAAGCGGCATCGGCCGGGCAACGGCAGAAGTGCTGGCAGCCGAAGGCGCCCTCATTGTTGCAACCGACATCGATGTTGGGGGTGGCGAGGAGACGCACGGGCGTATCATTGCCAGCGGAGGCCACGCCCGCTTTCTCGTCCAGGATGTGGCCGACGAAGACCGCTGGGCCGAAGTGGTGGCCGACACGATGGCATCCCACGGCCGGCTCGACATCCTCGTCAACAATGCGGGGATCGGCTTAGGAACGCTGGTGACCGAAATGACCCTCGAGGCCTGGAACCGGCAGGTCGCAATCAACCTGACTGGCGTGTTCCTCGGCTGCAAACATGTCATTCCCGCCATGCGTGCCGGCGGCCGCGGCGGCTCCATCATCAATGTCTCGAGCGTGGCAGGACTTGAGGGGGCAGCGGGGCTTGCCGGCTATTGCGCGACCAAGGGTGGGGTGCGCCTCTTTACCAAGGCGCTTGCCAAGGAATGCGCCATGGCAAGGGACGGAATCCGGGTGAACAGCGTGCACCCCGGAATCATCGACACCCCGATCTGGACTCGGATTGACCAGGGCGGACTCAGTCTGGCGCAGACAGCGGAAGCCCACACTGGCGCCAATGCCCTGTCACCCGACGTGATTGCAGCCGCAGGCGCCCCGCTTGGCTATGCCGGCCAGCCTGAGGATGTCGCCCGCGGCATCGCATTCCTCGCAAGCGACGACAGCCGCTACATGACCGGCTCGGAGCTGGTAATCGACGGCGGCTGGACAGCCTGAGCCACCGTCAGCGCAGCAAGCAAGAGTCAAGCCGGTTGCTCTCGATGACGCGCATGCGCTTCCTGATGGTTTGGGCATAGCGCGCCGTGGCGGGCCCAGGACGTGCCGCATCGCGCCGGACGGGTGCGGGCAGGATGGCGGCGAGGCGCGCAGCTTCAACGCGAGTGAGGCGCGCAGCAGGCTTGCCGAAATAATGGCGGGACGCCGCCTCGGCGCCATAGATGCCCCGACCCCATTCGGCGAGGTTGAGGTAGACTTCCATCACGCGCGCCTTGGGCCAGAGCTGCTCGAGCCAGAAGGCAAACCAGGCCTCGAACGCTTTGCGAACATAGGTTCGGCCAGGCCACAGAAAGGCGTTCTTGGCCACCTGCTGGGAGATGGTGGACGCACCCCGGAGGCGCTTGCCGTCGCGGTTGGCCTCGATTGCCGCTTCAATCGCTTCCAAGTCGAAGCCGCGATGCAAACAGAAGCGGCTGTCTTCAGCGGCAATCACTGCGCGAGGAAGGGCGGGGGCGATCGAGGACAAGGGCATGACGGTGCGGCTGACATCGACTCCCTGCACCCAGTCGCGGACCATGAGGAAGGTGACTGGTGGGTCAACCACCCGATAGGCGGCAACCCAGAAAACCGAGAAGAGAGCAAGGCCAAGCGCAAGCAGAAAAAGGCGCCAGAGGCAGCCAGTCACTGGCGAAGCCTCCCAGTCACTGGCGAAGCCTCCTTGCTACTGTTTCCACCGTCTGGCTGAGAATGCCGGCCCAGCGGGCAATCCCCGCGTCGTCAGCAAGCAGGTCCTGCCGGACTTCGAGGCCGATATAGGCAAGGCCATTGGCTTCGGCGTGGCGGTCCATGGTGTAATTGAGGACCTTGCCGGAATAAGGCTCGTTGGCGCCGATCGGGCCCTCGACGGCAGGGTCAGCGCGCAGTGCCGCCAGAGCGAGATCTGCCGCCCGGGCATCACGGTTCCAGAGCACGGCAAGAGGCCAGGGCCTGGGCGCCGGATCGGTTGCAAGCCTTGGCGTGAAGCTGTGGACGGAGACGAGGAGCGCGGGCCGCGTGCGCAGGATCCACTTGGCCAGAGCAGCGTGGAAGGCAGTGTGCAGAGCGTGGCGCTGGCGACGCTCCGCCGGCGAGAGACACTGGTTTCCGGGAATGCGGTGGCCATCGCTGACTTCAGGAATCGCAACCTCGAGCGGGCGGTTGCAGTCGACCACCAGCCGGCTCCAGGCACCAAGCCAGGCACAGGCGCCGGTTGTGGCAGCAAGCGCTTCGGCAAGAGCCCCAGCGCCGATGTCCCAGGCGATATGGTCTGCAAGCAAGGCGGGCGGAATCCCGAGATCGATTCCTGCTGGCACGGCGTTGCTTGCATGATCGCAGACGAACAGGAGATCCGCCCGCTCGCCCGGGACAAGCCGATGCGCGACCGTCATCGGCGAAAGCGCGCTGGCCGCTTCTCGAGAAAGGCTGCCACGCCCTCGGCGAAATCCGGGCCATGGCGGGCGGCATCGAACAGCGCTTCCGACTGCGCGTCGTCGTCACGCACGCCAGCAAGGATCCGGGCAATCATCGCCTTGGTCCAGCGCTGGCTATCGCCTGAGACCTTCAACATGTCGGCGGCAAGCGCATGCGCTGCCGCCAGCGGATCATCGGCGAGCTCGGTCACAAGGCCGATTGCGAAAGCCTCGGCAGCAGTGAACAGGCGGGCGCTGTAGAGCATGCGCTTGGCCTGCGCTGGCCCGACGAGATCGACAAGGAGGCAAGTGTCGTGGAGCGGGTAGACAAGGCCAAGCCGGGCCGGAGTGATTCCAAACCGGCTGCGGGGGCTTGCCAGCCGCAAGTCGCAGGCAAGCGCAAGGCCGCAGCCACCACCGACGCAGTCGCCATCGACAACGGCGATCGTCGGCAGCGGGGCCTCGACCAGGGCCTTTTGCGCAGCGCGGATAGCGCGCCGGTTTGCAGCCCACCATCCCTCATCGCTCGCCCGTGCTGCAAACTCGCCGATATCGGCGCCGGCACAGAAGATGCCGGGGACAGAAGATGTGAAAAGCAGGACACCCACGCTGGGTGCGGCAACCGCGGTCGCAACAGCTTCCGGGATTGCTTCCCACATCGCCTGGTCGATGGCGTTCTTTTTGGCCGGGCGGTCGAGCGCGAGGACGGCCACTCCTTCGGTAATGGCGAGACGCACGCGCGGATCCATGGCACGGCCCTTGGCATTTGCCACAGCAAAAGAAAACGGGCCGGTGACAGCGCCACCGGCCCGTGGGTCAGGCCTTGGGGAGGGGAGGACGGCCTGTCCGAGGGATTACTGGACCGCAGCTGTCTTGGTGACGTTGGCCATGGCGGTCTGAAGATCCGTGCCAAGGGCGGCTGCCGCAGCGCGGAACTTGCGGGCTGCTTCCGGACGGTTGCGCGCTTCGCAAAGCTGTTCGCCAAGCTGAATGTCGCGAAGCGCCCGGCGCTGGGTGGCACCTTCGGCCGTGGCAGCAAGGGTGCGAAGCGCACCGGGTGCGACAGCGCAGATTTCAGAAGGGCTTGGATTGGCGATCGCCGGGACAGCAGCGAACCCAAGGGCGGCGGCAATGGCGAGTTCGGTCAAGCGCATGTCATCTCTCCTCAGTGGCGCGACTCGCAAGCGAGCCGCGAAGGGTGGGACCGGCGGGACCACCGGCGATGCTTCGAGAGCGCCGAGTCGAGTCGCACTCAAAACAACTGAGCTGCGCTTTAAAGTGGCGCTCAAATTTGGTCAAGCGCAAATTTGAGCATCACGCAGATTCTCCCCCCAATTCCTTGTGCAAAGCAGCACGCCGGCCCAGCCGCTGGAGGAATACGCTATCTATCACAGGGGGTTGCAAAATGCATGGTGATATTGCTATGCACAATTTCTCTACCAGCCATGCCCTTTGCCTATGCCAGCTGCGCTGGCTTTCCAGCCTCGGTCAGGCTTCGCCGAATGTCTCGACGAGGGCAGCTCGAAGCGCCTCCTCAGGCGATTTGCCGCCCCAGATCGCGAACTGCAGCACGGGGTAGTAGCGCTCGCAGGAATCGATTGCAGCCTCAACGAGCCCGCGCGCTTGTTCCATCGCGAGCGATTCCTCAGAATCAAGAAGCACCGCGTGACGGAACAGAACTGCGCCATCTGCCGACCACCATTCGAAGTGGCCGATCCAAAGCTGTTCGTTGATGAGGCCAAGAAGTTCGAACAGCGTCGCGCGCATGGCAGGATCCGTCCGGTCGCGAGGCACGCTGATGCCGGTTTGGGCAATGAACTGCAGCACGCGCTCCTCCTCGCGCCAAAGCGCGCGCAACTCATAGTCTGACCAGCTGCCCTTGACGGCGGCCACAATCTCCTCGTCGCCGTCTCGCTCGAACGACCAATTGTGGCTTTCGAAATACTGCTCGAGTATCTCGATCGGCGGTGCTGCCCCGTGCAGCTCCTCAAGAGGGTTCACAATCAACCTCTGGTACCCCCAATTGATGTAAGGCCTCGATATCTTGCGGCCTCTGCCAGGCCGGTGCAAGCTTGTGCCTCCTTGGCCCTGCCACAAAGCTGTGGAAATCCTCGTTCAGCTTGCTGGCTTGCGCGCGCGCGCGCCAGCAGCCCGCAGTTCGCTGACCTCCTGTTTCAGCTTCTCAAGCTCGGCGCGAGTCTCTGCTGCGAGCGCGCGCAAGGCTTCATGCTCCTCGCGAGTGACCGACTCGGTGCCAATAACAAGTTCCCGCAGCCGCTCGCGCATGCGAGTCTCGGCCTCGCGCCCAGCGCCTGCCATGGTTCCCGCAAGCGATGAGAGCAGCCGCGCCATGTCCTCGAACAGCCGGTTTTCCTTCTGCATGGCGGAGAACTAGCCGAAAACCGAGACTAAGGGAAATGCGGCGCAAGCGCCGTTCGCCTCATTCGGCCGGCTGGCCTATGGCCGCAAGGCCGGCGTCAAGCTCGCGCGCAACGGCCGAGGCGGCCTTTGTCCGGCGGGCAAGCAGCGCATAGAAGACCGGCACCACAAAGAGGGTCAAAAGGGTGGCAAGGCTGACCCCCCAGACGATGACGATCCCAATCGCCGTCCTCGAGCCTGCACCCGCGCCTTCCGCGAGCATGAGTGGCACAGCACCTGCAACCGTTGCAATCGAGGTCATGAGCACGGGGCGCAGGCGGCGCTCGGCAGCGTTCAGAATCGAGTCGCGCACGCCCTGGCCGGCATCGCGAAGCTGGTTGGCAAACTCGACAATGAGGATGCCGTTCTTGGCAGCAAGACCAACCAGCATCACCACGCCGACTTGCGAGTAGAGGTTGAGCGTGCCGCCCATCAAGGTCAGCCCGAGGAGCCCACCGCCGACGGCGAGCGGGACAGTCAAGATGATGACGGCGGGGTGAATCCAGCTTTCAAATTGGGCCGCAAGCACGAGGAAGACCAGGATGATGGTCAATCCAAGGATGAGCGCCAGGCTTGATCCCGTCTGGCGTAATGCCAGGCTCTCGCCCTTGTAGCCGATGGCGGCGATCTCGGGGTGCTTGCGGGCTTCCGCCTCGAGGAAGTCGAGTGCTTCGCCAAGCGTGGCGCCGGGGGCGAGATTGCCCTGGAGGGTAATTGCGCGCAGCTTGTTGAAGCGGCCGAGCTCGCCTGCGCGGGCCTCTTCGCGAAGGGTCACGATGCTCGAGAGCGGCACCAGCTGGCCCGAAGTTCCGGAGCGGACGTAGAGGGTGGAAAGATTGTCTGGTGTTGCGCGATCGCCGTCTTCAGCCTGGAGGACGACATAATATTCCTCGCCACGGTCGATAAAGGTGGTTACCCGGCGTGAGCCCATCATGGTCTCGAGCGTGGCACCGATGTCGGCAACAGCAATGCCAAGGTCACCAGCGCGCGTCGTGTCGATGTCGACCAGAAGCTGAGGCTTGGTTTCCTTGTAGTCGGAATCGAGGTCGACAATCGCTGGGTTGGCAGCAGCTGCCTCAAAGATTGCGTCGCGGGCGCGGGCGAGCTCCGCAAAGCTCGAGCCAGCGATGACGAACTGGATCGGCCGGCCGCGCCCACGCGTGAAGCTGTTGCCAGTGGTGACATTGCCGCGCACGCGTGGATCGGCAGACACGATGGCTTGCACTTCGTTGACGACGTCGCGGGTGGTAAATTCGCGTTCCTCCCAGGGGTGGAGGAAACCCGTCATGCCCCCGCTTGCAAAATCCTCACTTTGGCCCCAGCCGCCTGGCGCGCGCACGAGAAGCCGGCGCAGCTTGCCCTCCTCCACCAGCGGCAGGATCTGGTCCTGGAGGTCGCGCATATAGCCTGCCATGGTCTCAAAGCCGGTGCCTTCGGCTGCCGAGACGCTGACCTGGAAGCTGCCAAGATCCTCCTCGGGCGCGAGCTCATTGTTGAGCTGCGATGCAAGCGCAAGACAGCCGCCAACGAATAGCAGCGCCACCAGGCCGATGACGAGCGGCCGGTCGACGATAGCCTCGACCGCGCGCCGGTAGCAGCGTGAAAGACGCGCGAACTGGCGGTCAAACCAGCGATTGAAGGCGTTATGCTCGCCGCCCTCGGCTTCAGGCCGGAGCAGCTTTGAGCACAGCATTGGCGTGAGCGAGAGTGCAACAAAGCCGGAGAAGGCAACTGCTCCGATCATGGCCCCGGCAAGTTCGCGGAACAGTGCGCCAATGTTGCCTGAGATGAAGTAGAGCGGAACGAACACAGCGCATACGACGATGGTGGTCGCAACCACTGCAAACCCGACCTGGCGCGCTCCAAGGAAGGCGGCAACCAAAGGCGGCTCGCCGTGCTCGATCCGGTGGTAGATGTTCTCAAGAACGACGATGGCATCATCAACCACGAGTCCGATTGCAAGCACAAAGGCAAGGAGAGTGAGGAGGTTGAGCGAATAGCCAAGAGCATAGAGGACAGCGAAGGTCGCAATCAGGCAGATCGGGACGGTGATCGCCGGGATGAGCGTTGCCCGGATACTGCCGAGGAAGAGGAAGATGACAAGGACGACGAGTGCCGCTGCTTCCGCAAGCGTCACCCAGACATTCTTGATCGCACGGTCAATGAAGAGCGAGCTGTCGAAGCTGACTGCCATTTCCATGCCGGGCGGGAGCATCTTCTGGACTGCCGCCATTTCGGCCTTGACCGCGTTGGCAACGGCGAGCGTGTTCGCTCCCGACTGGCGGACAATCCCGAGCCCGATTCCCGCTTCGCCATTGGAGCGGAACAGCGCGTAGCGGTTTTCAGGCTCGAGGCTCACTCTTGCGACATCGCCCAGGCGCAAGAGATAGCCATCTTGGCCGCGGCGGACGATCAGCCTCTGGAATTCCTCGGGAGTTGAAAACGGGCGGGTGACGCGGACGGTCAGATTGGTCGCCTTGCCCTCGATCCGGCCGGCGGGAAGCTCGACATTCTGCTGGCGCAGCGCCTGCTCGATATCTTGGGTGGTAAGACCGAAGGCGGCGAGCTTCTGGCGCGAAAGCCAGATCCGCATGGCTGGCCGCGCATCACCGCCGATCTGGACTCGCGACACGCCGTCAATCGAGGCGAAGCGGTCAGCGACCACACGGTCGGCATAGTCGGCGATCTGCATCATCGTCCAGCCGGGATGGATGAGGTTCAGCCACATGATCGGCTGGGCATCCACGTCCACCTTGTTGACTTCGGGCGGGTCGGCTTCCTGCGGGAGGTTGTCGAGAATGCCGGCAACCCGATCGCGGACATCGTTGGCAGCCGCATCAAGATCGCGGCGGGCTGCAAATTCGATACTGATTTCCGACCGGCCATCGCGGGAACGCGACGTGATCGACTCGACACCCTCGATCCCCGAGATGCGATCCTCGATGATCTGCGTGATGCGGTTCTCAACGACTTCGGCGTTGGCCCCGCGATAGCTGGTATCGATCGAAATGATCGGGGGTTCGATTGCCGGCAGATCCCGCACTGGCAGCCGGAAATAGGAGATGACCCCGGCCAGGACGATGACAAGGCTGAGCACGGCAGCAAAGACTGGCCGCTTTACCGAGATGTCGGAGAGGATCATGCCGCTTTCTCGGGAGCCGGCGGCTCGCCGGGACGGCTGCTTGCCACTGGCTGGACCACCATGCCGTCGCGGACCTTGACGGTTCCTTCAACGACAATCCTCTGGCCGGGGGAGAGTCCTTCGCGAATTTCCACTTGGCCGTCGCGCCGAACGCCGGTCTGAACTTCTGTGCGCTGGACGCTGTTGTCCTCCGCAAGGAGATAGACGAAATTGCGCGCACCCTGCCCCACCAGCGCCAGGTCGGGGACAACGGGGGCAATGCGCGGGGCCGCTTCCACTTCGACGGTCATCAGCATGCCTGGGCGCAACCGCAGGTTCCTGTTGGGGATGATGGCACGAACTGTCGCTGCGCGCGTCACCGGATCCACCAAGGGATCAATGGTGTTGATGGTGCCAGCGAAGGTCTGGCCGGGGAAGGCCGCCGCAGAAGCGACGATGGGATCGCCTGGCCGAATGGTTGAAAGGAAGGTCTCCGGGACTGGGAAGTCAAGCTTGATCCTTGCGTAATCGACGATTGTCGCGATCGTCGTGCCCGCGTTTACCACCACGCCAGGCGAGACTCGACGCAGCGACAGCCAGCCAGCAAATGGCGCCCGGATGACCCTGTCGCCGATCTGCGAGCCAGCAGCGGCAACCTGACCGCGGGCAACATCGACTTGCGTTTGCGCAGTCTCGATCTGGGCGCGAGTCGCAAAACCCTGTTTCTGCAGTGCCAGAAGCCGCTCGAGCTGGGCTTCCGCCTCGCGCAGACGCGCCTCGAACTGGGCCAGCTGGGCGCCTTGTTCTGAACGCACCAGCTCGGCGATGACGGCGCCCTTCGGCACGAAGGCACCATCGGCGAAATTGACGCGCGCAATCCGCTCGGTCACCGTCGAGGTGAGGTTGGCCTGCTCGTTCGCATAGGCCGTCCCGACCGCCTCGATCCGGTCGACGAGCCGCATGGTTCTGACTTCATCGACGACCACCGAAGGGGCTCGCGCTGCGCCTTCTGGCCTGCCGGGCCCGCGCGTGCGACCAGCTGTCGGACGGCCGCTGCGCTCCGACACTTCTGCCCCTGAGCTGCCGGGGACACCACTGTCCCCAAGCAGCGAGCAGGCCCCAAGCGCAAGCAAGGCGACAGAGAAAAGCAGGCGCGAAAACCAGCGGGAAGGCCCGAAACTCATCAAGCGTGTCTCTCCATGGTCGTAATGGGCCGCATGCGTGTCGCATGCGAAGGCACCAGCCGCTTCCCGCGAAGCCCGCTTCAGGCCCTCTCACATGGAGTGGCACGGGATGCAGCGCAAGCCCAAAGCGGGGCACCTGGCCTTTGCGCCGACGCCGCAGCGCGGCCCGGTGGGCGCGCGCCGGGGTTGCGGAAGCTGGCCCTTCTCCGGTAAATTCCGCAGTCGCCATGGTGAACGATCCGAACCAGGATGATGACGGTCTTGGCACCGGGACTGGCGTGGTCACCCGCACGCGCCCCAAGACGCGCAAGCCATCGCTCTACAAGGTGCTGATGCTGAACGATGATTACACGCCCATGGAGTTCGTCGTCCATGTCCTCCAGCGGTTCTTCCGGATGAGTCTTGAGGATGCGACACGAGTCATGCTCCATGTTCACCAGAAGGGGGTCGGCGTGTGCGGGATCTTCACCTATGAGGTGGCCGAGACCAAGGTGACGCAGGTGATGGACTTCGCCAAGCAGCATCAGCATCCGCTGCAGTGCACGATGGAGAAGGCCTGAGCTGCCGCTGGGCCTCGGGGGCGGGACAGAAGCTTCCGAGAGCGGACGACGGCGCAGTTGGCATTGTGCAGGAGGCCTTGACGGGGCCACCTCCAGCCTTTCACAGGCGGCGCCCAAGGGGAGTTGCGGGTGCCATCCAAGCCATTCTCAAAAATCCTGATCGCCAATCGTGGCGAAATCGCCTGCCGGGTCATTCGGACCGCCCGGCGCATGGGCATCCAAACGGTTGCCGTCTATTCCGACGCCGATGCAGCCGCGCTGCATGTCGAGATGGCCGACGAGGCTGTCCACCTCGGACCGCCACCGGCCGCGCAATCCTATCTTCTGGGCGAGAAGATTATTGAGGCCTGCCGCAAGACCGGCGCTGAGGCCGTGCATCCCGGCTATGGCTTTCTTTCCGAGCGGGAATGGTTTGCAAAAGCGCTTGCGGAGGCTGGCATCGCTTTCATCGGCCCGCCGGCAGCTGCCATTGCCGCCATGGGCGACAAGATCGAATCAAAGAAGCTGGCGAAGCGCGCGGGCGTGAATGTCGTGCCCGGCTTCGTTGGTGAGATCGCCGATACCGACCATGCCATTGCCATCGCCTGCGAGATCGGCTTTCCGGTCATGATGAAGGCGTCAGCCGGGGGCGGTGGCAAGGGGATGCGCCTCGCCTTTTCTGAAGCCGATGTCCGCGAGGGTTTTGATGCCGTGCGCCGGGAGGCCAGCGCCAGCTTCGGCGACGACCGGGTGTTCATCGAGAAGTTCGTCGAACAGCCGCGCCATATCGAGATCCAGGTGCTGGGCGACACTTACGGCCAGATCCTGCACTTGAACGAGCGCGACTGCTCGATTCAGCGGCGTCACCAGAAGGTCGTCGAGGAATCGCCCTCCCCCTTTGTTACGCCGCAGATGCGGGCGGAGATGGGAGCGCAGGCGGTCGAGCTTGCCCGCGCCGTCGGCTACCATTCGGCCGGCACGGTTGAGTTCATCGCTGGCGCGGACCGGAGCTTCTACTTCCTGGAGATGAACACCCGCCTCCAGGTCGAGCATCCAGTGACCGAGTGCGTGACTGGCCTTGATCTCGTCGAATGGATGATCCGAATTGCTGCCGGTGAAAGATTGCCGTTTTCCCAGGAGGATATCCGGCTTGATGGCCACGCCATCGAAACCCGCTTCTACGCTGAAGACCCCTATCGCGGCTTCCTGCCTTCGACTGGGCGGCTGACCCGCTATGCGGAGCCGCCGCCGGCGGAAGGCCTGCGCATCGACTCGGGCGTCGTCGAGGGCAGCGAAATCTCGATGTTCTACGATCCGATGATCGCCAAGGTCATCACCCATGCGCCAACCCGGCTTGCCGCTGCGGATGCGCAAATCGCAGCTCTCAACCGCTTCCTCGTGCGCGGCATCAGCCACAACGCCGATTTCCTCCTGGCCCTGATGCAGCATCCCCGCTTCCGCGCTGGGCAGACCGTGACCACCGCCTTCATCGCCGAGGAGTATCCGGACGGATTTGCCGGGGCTTCCGATGACGAGGCGGCGCGGGAACATGCGCTCGTCCTTGCCGCCATCGATGCCGACTCCCGCGCCCGGACCGCTGCAAGTGTCGACCACCGGATGAACGGCAGCATGAGCGATGCTCCCCGGCACTGGGTCGCTGAGCTCGACGGACAACCGCATGCGCTCGCCATTGCTCCAACACCGGAAGGGGTGGCAGTGACCCTCGAGGGCCGAGCCAAGTTCGTAACGGCCGTCCGCCTCCCCCGATCTGTCTCTGACGTGATGACGGCCGAAATCGATGGCGTGCCAGTTGCTGTCCAGATCGACCGCGGCGCATCCGGCACCCGGATCACCCATGCCGGGCGACAATTCCGTTTCCGGCTGCTGACGCCGCGTGCTGCCGAGCTTGCCCGCCACATGCTCCCTAAGGTTGCGCCCGATCTTTCACGGTATCTCCTGTGCCCGATGCCAGGCCTCATCGTGTCGATCGCCGTCGAGGAAGGTGACCGCGTCGAAGCAGGCCAGCCGCTCGCGATTGTCGAGGCAATGAAGATGGAGAATATCCTGCGGGCTGAAAAGCCCGCCCGTGTCGCAAAACTGCACGCAAGACCTGGCGACAGTCTCGCAGTCGATCAGATCATTATGGAATTCGCAACCGACTGACGCGCGAGAGGGAAGATATTAACCTTTATCTCAAGCTGAACTGTCAAGTTTTTTGACAGAGCGAGAAAATGGTTGCTGCATCAACTCTTTGAGTTCGCTTGAGAACGCTGGCCCGACGCATTTGGCACAGCTCTTGCAAAACGAGGGCATCGGCAACTTTGCCTTGTAGGAGTTGGACTCATGTGCAAACCCCTCTTGCTTCTTGCTGCTGCCAGTACCCTTGGCTTGGCCAGCGCTGCGACTGCTGCTGTGACTGGCGGTGCCATCACTGGCGGCAGTGCCCACCCTGGCAGTTTCATCCTCCTCACTCCGCCCTTTGCCGTCGGCAACAACAACCAGTCGAACAACCATGCCTTGTTTGCGTTCAATGAGAAGCAGAATGTGCTGCTGGCAGCGCCGCTGGTGACTGACCTTGGTGGCACCATTGCGGCTGGCACGCGGGTTGCAAGCCACGGCGTGGTGTTCGATCCGAAGGGGAGCCGCACCCTCGTTGGCTCCGTCAGCTTCGATCGGCCAATCCTCGGCCTCATCTGGCAGACCAGAGGCCTGGTTGCGACCGATGGCCTGCTCGGGCTTCCGACCATCACCTACAACAGCCCACCTGCTCGTGGCCTCGAAAGGCGGGACATTCCCGGCACCAGCTTTGTTGGCAACACGCTCTTCATCAATGACTGGGCGGCTTCGAGCCCGGGTGACAATATCCGGGTCATCACTTCTGCGATTCCCGAGGCTGCGACTTGGGCGATGCTGATTGCCGGCTTCGGACTTATCGGTGTGGCAGCACGCAGGCGCAAGAAAGCAACAGTGCTGGCCTGAGCTGCACCCGCCATGCGGCGTCAGGCAGCACGGCAACCCCAGCGCGCCGGGGCCTGAAAGAGGCAATCGGCGCGCTGGCCGCTGCGGTTCAAGCGCAACAGCGTCTGTGCGGGCGAGCTGCTGATCAGCCGCCCGACATCGGTGACCGAGGCCACTGGCTGGCCGTTGACAGCCTCGAGGACATCGCCTGGGCGGGGAAAGCCGGTCACGCGTGCGGGCGCGTTTGCGGGGACTTCCACCACCACCACGCCGCGCTCTGGCAAGCCGGCGCCGAGTTCCTGTGCGAGCGCCGGGGAAAGGTTCGCAATGGCAACGCCTGCAAGGATGGACCCTTGCGGCAGCCGCGTGAGCTGGCGCGGCGGCACTTCGGGCGGAGCAACGAGCTGGAGCCGGATTTCGGTTGGGCGCCGATCCCGGAGGATTCCGACTCGAACGGTCTGGTTCACACCAAGGGTTGCAATCCGGTAGCGAAGCGCAGCCGGATCCGCGACATCCTTGCCGTCGACCGACAGGATGATGTCACCAGGCCGCAAGCCCGCGCGCGCGGCCGGCGAGCCAGGCGTAACACCCGTCATCAGCACACCCCGCGGCCGATCAAGGCCGGCGGCCCGCGCCGTCTCAAGCGTGACGGCCTCGCCATCCGCGCCAAGCCAGGCAGTCACCAGCCGCCCGGTTTCCGCCGCCCGCAGAAAGACCCGGACCATGTTGGCTGGAATGGCGAAGCCAAGCCCGATCGACCCGCCCTCGCGACCTGCAGTCAGGATCGCCGTGTTGACCCCAATGAGCTCGCCATCGAGGTTGACAAGGGCGCCACCGCTGTTCCCCTGGTTGATGGCGGCATCGGTCTGGATGAAGAATTGGGTGTCGGAGATGCCGAGACCGGAGCGGGCGACAGCCGAGATGATCCCTTGCGTGACGGTTTGGCCAACTCCGAACGGGTTGCCGATGGCGAGCACCAGATCGCCCACTTCGGCACGATCGCTGTCGCCCAGTTTGAGGGTGGGAAGTGGCTCGGCGCCAGGCTCGACCTTGAGCAAGGCAAGATCCATCCGAGCATCGGCGAACAACAGCCGGGCTGGATATTCGCGGCGATCGGCAAGGGCGACGATAATCTGGTCGGCGCCTGCAATCACATGGTTGTTCGTGATGATGTAGCCGGACGAATCGATGATGACGCCAGACCCGAGTGAATTCTCAACGCGCGGCTGGCCTTCATAGAGCGCGAAGAATGGCCCCATGCGGGCGCGCTCGCGCACCACCTTGGCTGTGAAGATGTTGACAACGGCGGGTTGCGCCGCCCGAGCGACGGGCGCAAAGCTGAGGCTGATCTCGCTCGACGAGCGCGGTGCCCGGGCTTCCCTTGCGGAGGGTTCGGGCGGCGGGGCCGTGAGCGCAGGCGACAGGCCGGGGACGGGCTTCCCATCGGGAAAAGCAACATAGGCGAGGGCCACACCGGCGCCGAGGCCGGCGAGCGCAATGCCGAGGATGCGCGCTGTTGTCATGACCTGGTTCCAGCTGTCCGTCCCAAGCCTTGCAAGATGTCGAGGTTTTTGTGCCACGCCGCCGGCCGCTCGCCAACCGCGCGTGAAGCCGCCGTGAACAGGGCGCCACACCATGCTTTACAACGCCTCCCAGCGGGCGCAGCATCGAGCACGCGCGAGGGATGCATGTCCAAAGACGTGGACGATCGCAAGGATCGAAGCGACGGCAAGGCCAGTCCGGACCGGAGACGACGAATTCTGCCGGGTGTGGCATGACGCGGCCATTCCGGCGACTGGAAACGGCGCTCCTGCTTCGGGCCTATGCGGCCGGACTTTTCCCCATGGCCGACACGAGGGATTCGCCCGACGTCTTCTGGGTCGAGCCGCGCCGGCGTGGCCTCATCCCGCTCGATCGGTTTCATCTCTCCCGCTCCTTGGCGAGGACGCTAAAGCGCGAGACCTTCCACCACAGCGCCGATGTTGCCTTTGAGCGAGTCATCATGGCCTGCGCCGAGCCGGCGGAAGGCCGGGAGCAGAGCTGGATCAACCATTCGATCGAAGACGCCTATATCCGGCTGCACCATGAAGGCCATGCCCACTCGATCGAGACTTGGGATGCGGACGGCGAGCTGGTTGGCGGGCTCTATGGCGTGCGGATTGGTGCAGCCTTCTTTGGCGAGAGCATGTTCAGCCGCCGCACGGACGCCAGCAAGGCGGCACTCGCCCACTTGATTGCCCGGTTGCGGCTGGGCGGCTTCACGCTGCTCGATACCCAGTTCTGGACTCCGCACTTGTCCCGGTTCGGCGCGATTGAAGTGAAGCGGGCCCGCTATCTTTCCCTTCTTGCCGAATCGCTCGCCCGCGGAGCGGACTGGACGGCCTTGGGGCCCGCCGGGACCCGTGCGGCTGGCGTCACAGGTGCTGGAATCGTGCAGGTCTTGAGCCAGACATCATAGGCCGGGTGGGCAAAGGGATTGAGCGATGGGGACTCGGCAAACATCCAGCCAGAAAACAGGCGCCTGGGTCGAGCTGCGGAACCCGTGGCGCCGCGGCGCGGGATGCTTGAAATCTCAAGATAGGCAGCGGTTTCGCGCCGCTCGTGGGGTGGTGTGCGGTCGCAGCCGCGCAAGACGCCCGAGATCTGGCCGAGTCTGAAAGTCTGGCCGGGGAGCAGCGTGAATTCGGTCACGTCACCGCTGCGCTTGTCGAGAATGGCAATGGTGGCGGTGCGGCCGGGCCCGGCCGGACCGGGTGGAGTCTCTGCAAACAGCGGCGCAGCGACGCCAAGCCAGACGAAGGTGGCCAGCCTGGGCATCAGGCGGGCACCAGTCGCACCTGGGTGAGGCATCCGCGCGCGCCTCAATTGCCGGCCGAGTTCGGCCGACTGTCCGCAGAAGCGCTGCCCGTGCGATTGATGACCGAGCCGACCAGACCCATGAGATCGGTTGCGCCCTGTGTGTCGGTGATCTCGTCCCCTGGCATGAGCCGTTCGCTATCCCCGCCTGGCATCAGCGCAATGAAGGTGCCGCCGAGCAGGCCTTCGCTTGTGATTGCGGCAGCACTGTCGGCCGGGAGCGACACCTTGCGGTCGATGGCCAAGCGCACCACGGCCTGCCAGGTGTCAGGATCAAGCTCCTGGGCGACGACTCGACCAACCTTGAGGCCCGAGACCCGGACTTCGGTTCCAACGCTTACGCCAGCGACATTGGGAAAGCGGGCGATGAGCTCATAGCTGTCTCCAACCCCGCCGCCGCTCCGGTTCCAAGCGAACATGAGGAACCAGCCGGCAAGGAGCACCACGACAAGGCCAGCCAGGGCCTCAGCGAGATGCGCGCGAAGAAGAGCCAGATCAGGCCTCCGGAGTCCAGGGCCGGTAGTCGGCGGTTGCACGCGCGCGCCGGCCGCCCGACTCGAGCGCGCCTGGCGGCCGTTCGGCAAGCGGCGTGCCAGTCGGGTTGGGCCGCCACGGCCGCTCCCACGGGCGGGCCGGCAGAGGCACCTCGGTGGGGGGCACCTGCCGACTGCGGTGCAGCCACAGATGCCACTCCGGCGGCACGCGGCTCGAATCATTCTCGCCCGGGTAGATCACCCAGCGCCGGCTGCCATCGGCAGTCTCGTAATAGATGTTGCCGAGGCCATCGCGGCCGACCTCACGGCCATGCGACCGCGTGAACATGGCCGTGGCAAGCGTGGGGCCATTCCACCAGGTCAGAAGTTTCGACAAGAGCGACACCGCCTTCCCCTAGCCGCCTGAAGCCCGGCCGCCAAGCCGGGCGCGCTCGGCCCCGGAATCCCAGCGCACCCGGTCACCAGGCTTGAGCCCGATGCGGGCCGCCTCGCCGCCAGCCAGCTCGAGGACGGCCGCAACCGGGCCATCGGAATGGCGAAGCTCGAGCGACATGGGCGTTGCATTGGCAGCGATGTTGCGCACTCGCCCGTCAGCGCCGATGAAGATGATGTCAAGGGCGACGAAGGTGTTGTGCATCCAGAAGGCAGCTGGTCGCGGCGGGTCGAACGGGAAGAGCATGCCGGTTCCGGGTGGAACCTTCGTGCGGAACATCATGCCGGTCTGCTGCGCTGCGGGAGTCGCTGCGACTTCGACTCGGTAGCTGTGACGGCCCCGCGCGGTCTCGACCTCGAGCGCGATGCGGGGCAGGCCGGCATTGGGCGCTGCCGGCCCTTCGAGCACGGGCTCCCGCGCGGCTGCGGGAAGGGCTGGAAGGATGAGAAGCAGGCCCGCGATCAGCGCGCGGCCAGCGCTTGCCAAGGCGGTTCGGGCGGGGAATAGCATCGTGCCGCTACTAGCTGAAGTGCAGGGACAGGAACAGGCGCATGGAATTCGAGGGCAAGGCACGGATTGCCGCTCCCAAGGCGAAGGTCTGGGAAGCGCTCAATGATCCTGCCGTGCTTGCCCAGTGCATCGATGGTGTCGAGTCGCTGGAGACAGACGGCGAGAACCGGTTCAAGGGCAGCCTTGATGCGAAAGTCGGTCCCGTGCGGGCCCGCTTCAGCGGCACCGTCAGCCTGACCGACCTTGATCCGCCCAATCGCTATGTCCTGGTCGGCGAAGGCAAGGGCGGCGTGGCCGGGTTCGCCAAGGGCTCGGCCGAAGTCCGCCTCGATGACGCAGAAGATGGCGGAACACTCCTATCCTACACTGCGCGCTCACAGGTGGGGGGCAAGCTCGCCCAGCTCGGCACCCGCTTGGTGGAGGGGGCAGCCAAAGGCTATGCCGATACTTTCTTTCAGAATTTCAAGAGGATCGTCGAGGAACCGCAGATTATGGGGGAAACGCCCCCGCAGGCGCCTGCAGCCGCGCCGGCAGTTCCAGAGCCCGCCGGCCGGGGGGTTCCCCCGCTTGTCTGGTCACTGCTGCTGGTGGCAGCCATCGTCCTTCTGCTTCTGTTTCTGCTCGGCTAGCACGTGGACGAGCTTGCCCACCTCATCGCCACGGCGCGGGACTGGCGAGCAGCCGGGGCGCGGGCAGCAATTGCAACGGTCACGCGCACTTGGGGTTCGGCTCCGCGCCGGGTGGGGAGCCATATGCTGGTGCGCGCCGACGGCCTGTTCGAAGGCTCGGTCTCGGGCGGCTGCGTGGAAGGCGAGGTGATTGCAACTGGCCAGATGCTGGCAGAGACTGGCGGCTTTCGACGCTTGCGCTTCGGCGTTGCGAATGCGACGGCCTGGGAGGTGGGCCTTGCCTGCGGCGGCGAAATCGAAGTGCTGGTGCAGGCGCTCGATGATGAGGCCTTCCCGCCCGCCCTTCTCGAGCGAATCGCTGCTGCCCGGGCCAAGGGGCGCGCGCTCAGCCTTGCAACCGACCTTTCGACTGGCCGCACCCGGGAAGGCGAGGCTGGAGATTTCGTGCACCGCTATGACCCGCCGCTTCGGCTGTTGCTGACTGGAGCAGTCCACATCGCCCAAGCGCTGGTGCCGATGGCCCAAGCGCTTGGCTATGCAGTCTCAGTGGTCGATCCGCGCGGGACTTTTGCTGCCGGCCCGCGCTTTGCCGGGCTCGAAGTGGACAGCCGCTGGCCCGATGAAGCGATGGCAGACTGGAAGCCGGATGCCGCCTCCGCGGTCGTCACGCTCACCCATGATCCCAAGCTCGACGACCCAGCGCTCGAGGCGGCCCTTCAGAGCGAGGCATTCTATATCGCAGCGCTTGGCTCGCGCAAAACCCATGCTGCCCGCTGCGAACGGCTAGCCGCGCGCGGCTTTGCGGCAAGCACGCTCGACCGGATTCGCGGGCCGGCAGGCCTTCCGATTGGCGCTGCCAATCCGGCCGAGATCGCGCTTTCGATCGCAGCCGAGATGGTGCAGGCGTTTCGCGCCCGCAGCTGACCAGTGCAGTTTGGGGAAGTTCCTCTGCAAGACGCCGAAGGCGCAGTGCTTGCGCACGCGATCATGCTCAGCGGGCGACGGATCGAAAAGGGGCGGCTGGTCGACTCGGGGCTCGTTGCTGCTGCCCGCGCTGCAGGTTTCAAAACACTTTGGGTGGCGCGGGCAGGTCCCGAGGACATGCCCGAGGCCGAGGCGGCCGCCGCAATCGGTGCGGCGCTCGCTGGCGAGGGAATTGAAGCGGAAGCCCCCGTGCACGGCCGAGTCCATCTGCGTGCTCGCGCGAGCGGCCTCCTCCTGTTCGACCCGGAGCGGCTTCAGGCTGCCAACCAGCTCTCCGAGGGGATCGGGATTGCAACGCGCCCCCCATTTACACCGGTTCACGCTGGAGACCTCATCTCGACTGTCAAGATCATCCCCTATGCTCTTGAGAAGGCAGTGGTATTGGAGGCCAGGGCGAGACTTTCGCAACTTCGCGTGCAGCCCTTTTTGCAAGGCCAGCAGGCGATCCTGATCCCGACCGTGCGCGACTTGGCCGCAGCGGCAGCCAGAAAAACTGCGGCCAAGACGGAGATGGTCACGCGCGATCGGCTCGAGCGGCTGGGGATGGCGTTTGCCGTTGGCGCTTGCGTTGTGCACGCTGTGGAGCCGCTTGCAGACGCGCTGGCGCAGTGCAAAGCTGATCTCGCCCTCGTGGCCGGCGCCACAGCAACCGCCGATCGCCGCGACATCATTCCGGCTGCAATCGCGCGCGCGGGAGGCACCGTGTTGCGCGTTGGCATGCCAGTTGATCCCGGCAATCTGCTCGTCCTTGGCCGAGTGGGCCGGATGCACGTGGTCGGGCTTCCCGGCTGTGCGCGCAGCCCCAAACGTAACGGGCTCGATCTCGTTCTCGAGCGGCTCGCAGCCGGTCTTGAAGTCACCTCCGACCTCATTGCGGCCATGGGGGTAGGTGGGCTGCTCGAGGATTCTGGCCGGCCAGTGCCCTGGGGCTGGAGCGGGTGAACAGGATCATCGGCGCGATCGTGCTGGCAGCAGGCCTGTCGCGCCGGATGGGGGCAGCGAAGCTCGCCTTGCCGTTCGGCTCGGGGACAGTGCTTCAATCAACGCTCGATGCCCTGGAAGCTGCCGGGATCCCGGTGCTTGTCGTGCTCGGTGCTTACGCTGACCTGTTGCGGCCACTTGTGGGCAATTCGGCGATTGTGGATGCACCCGACCATGCGCTTGGCCTTGCCCATTCGCTGCGGGCGGGAATCGCAGCTGTGCCTGCCGCCTGGGCGGGAGCGCTCATCGTGCTTGGCGACATGCCTTTTGTGCAGCCCCAAACCTACCGCGCCGTGGCGCAGGCGCTGGCTGAAGGGGCCGATGTTGCAAGACCTGTCCATGCCGGGCGGCCGGGCAATCCCGCCGGATTTTCAAGGCGACTGTTTCCACGCCTCATGACCCTCGAGGGCGACCGCGGCGCAGGCGTGCTGATGGCGATGCTCCCGGTGCGGGATGTCGCCGTGGATGATCCTGGAGTTCATCGCGACATTGACACGCCTTCTGATCTCGCTTGCGACTGGACAGTCCAGTTGCGGCGCTAGATGCCCCGCATGTCGGCATGGGCCGGAGGGAGTCGCACTTCGAGCATGCCGACGGCTTCATCAAGCACCACCTGACACGACAGCCGCGATGTCGGGGTCACATGCGGTGTGAAATCGAGCATATCCTCCTCGTGCACCGAAAGCGGCCCGAGTTTTGGGAAATCGGCCGGCGCGACGATCACATGGCAAGTCGAGCAGGCCATGGCGCCTTCGCAAGTGCCTTCAAGCGGCAGGCCGAGCTGCTGGGCAAGCGCAAGGAGGCGCGTGCCTGGCGCGGCCTCGGTTTCGGCCGCAACCCGCCCATCGGCCCCAAGGAAGCGGACCCGGATCATGCCGCTCTACTCTGCATGTCGCGAGCTTCCTTCGCAACTGCGGAAACGGCGTGCGCAATCTCGACCTCGCTCGACATGCGAGTCCAACCCAGCCGGACGGTCTGGGCGACGGCTGTGCGCGAAAGGCCGAGTGCACCAAGCACATGGCTTGGCCGGCCAGCGCCAGAGGAACAGGCGGCGCCAGAGGAGAAGAGAATGTCGGGCAGGCGGGCAATGAGGCGGGTCACAGCGACACCGGGGAAAGTGACGCTCAAGTTGGTTGCAATCCGGTTGGGCCCCTTCGGATCCGGCCCGTTGATGACGAACTGGGCACCACTGGTCTCAAGGCAGGTGAGAGCAACGTCCATCAGCCGCCGGGCGTGGTCGGCGTGGGCATCCCTGCCTTCCCGCGCCAGCCGGGCGGCGGCGCCGAAGCCAGCAGCCAGCGCCGGGCTCTGGGTGCCGGAGCGGAATCGCTCCTGACCGCCGCCGTGAAGCAGCGGCTCGAGCGCAATGTCGGGGGCTGCCAGCAGCGCACCGATCCCCTTGGGGCCATGGATCTTGTGGGCGGAGATGCTGACGAGCGCGGCGCCACCCAGATCCTCGGCAAGGTGGCAAGGGACCTTGCCGAACGCCTGCGCAGCGTCGCAATGGAAGCGTGCGCCATGCGCCTGGGCCGCGCGTGCCATCTCGGCAATCGGCCAGATGCTACCGACCTCATTATTGACCCGCATCGCCGACACCAGCGCGACATCGCCTTGTGCAAGCGCTGCTTCATAGGCGGCAAGATCGGGCATGCCATTGGCAAGGACCGGGAGCACCGTCACCGGGACCCCCTGCCGGCTGAGAGCGCGCGCGGCCTCGAGCACGCAGCTGTGCTCAGTGGCAAAGGTGAGAAGCCGCCCGCGCGGCGCTGCGAAAGCAGCGAAGAAGCCCTTGAGCGCGAGGTTGTTTGCTTCCGTCGCGCCGGAGGTGAGGATCACAGCTTCGGGCAGCGCTCCGACGACGGCGGCAATCTCCGTCCTTGCAGCCTCCAACGCGGCCTTCGCTGCCCGGCCAGCGCGGTGGGCACTGTGCGGATTGGCATGATTCACCTCAAGGAAGGGCAGCATGGCAGCGCGCGCCTCCGGCGCGAGCGGCGTGGTCGCCTGGCCGTCGAGGTCAATCATGCCGCCCGCCGGCGCGCAGCAAGCCCAGTCCAGACGTCGAGGAAGCGGTCGATGTCGGCCTCGGTCGTACTCC
>NZ_JBRCLD010000020.1:0-6390 GCF_053487655.1 Thermaurantiacus sp.
GCCGCCTTCGCCGGATCCGCCGGGCAGGGCAGGCGCGCCGCCTGGCGGTGGAGGAGGAACGCGGCCAGCAGCAGCAGCCCGGAGCCGGCGAACAGCCACGCCTTCCAGCGGCTGAGCGAGACCAGCCAAGGCGCCGCCGAGACAAGGGCGGCCAGCGCCGCCCCGAGCCCGAGCGTCACCAGAAGAGCCGGCAACGCGCAGCAGACGAGAGTCGAGGCCGAGGCGAACAGGCTAAGCGTCGGCGCGAGCGTGTCGCGCCAGCCGAGCGTGCGTTCCGTCATGGCCGCGGCTCCCGCGTGATCGCAGAGACGGCATAGCCGGAGTCGAGGATGAGCTTCGCAAGCTCCGGGTCGGAGAGCGTTGCGTCGGCACGAAGCGCCACATGCACTTCGCCCTTGTCGAGATCGACATGCACCCGCTCGACATCCTTGCGGCGCTTCATCACCGCCTCGATCGAGCGGGCGCAGAAGTCGCAGACGAGACCGTTGACCTTGACTGTCACCAGCTGCGCCGGCGTGGCGGCTGCAAGCGGGGTGGGAAGGGCCGCGAGCAGAGCGGCAACGAGGAGGGCACGCATCATGGATCCTTTCAGAAGCGGAAGGTGGAATTGAGGATGAGGCCGCCGGAGCCGGTCACCCCGGCCTCGAGCATGACCGTCCGGTAGAAGGCGCGGGCAACGAAGGCGGGCTCGACCCGGTTCAGGGCGCCGCTGTGGCGGCGGACCTGGCCGAACAGCCAGAGATGGACTCCGCCATAGCCCGCGACGAAGGGCGCGAAGCCGGCGCGGAACATCTGCATGTCGACGGTCTCGATCCCGTCGCCATGGCTCAGCTCCGCCATCCCCATCAGCATCAGCCGGCGGTTCTCCCAGTCCCCCTGCACCCGGGCGAAGCCGCCGGGCCGGGTCGGCCCGCCATCGCGCCAGGCGGCATCCGCTCCAGCGGCAAGATAGAGATTGGCCTGCGCGGCCGGCATGTTCCAGCGATGGACAAGCCAGGTCGCCTGCGGGCCGACGAAGGTCCAGTCGCCCTCGCGCATCCGGCGCGCGGCAAGACCCGCCGACCAGTGCCGGCTCAGCGTGTAGTGGAGGAGGAGGGTCCCCATGTCGGGGTTCCATTCCTGGATGGCGGTCACGCCTCCCGGCCAGGAAACCGGGCGGGCAAGCGTGGGGCCTGCGCCAAGCGCAAGCGCGGCGGTTGCAGTTCGCATGGGATATCCTTCGGCTGACGGAAACGGGGCCGCGGGCGCGGCCGGTGCGTCAGGCGAGGGGGCGTGGCGGGTGGAACAGGCTCTCGGCGGCCCGCTGGGCAGGCCACGCCACGCCCGGGAGCGGGAGCGCGGCCCTTGCAGCGAGCCGATGGGCAAGGCCACGCGGCAGGATCATCGCGCCCGAAAGGAGGCAGCCGCCGTAACAGCCGTCGGGGCAGCAGGAAGGTTCGTCCGGCGCGGGCGCCATATCGGCGTGACAATCGGCGTGAACGGCAGCGGCTGGAGCAGCCGGCTCGGGAAGCGCCATGGCCGGCGCATGCATGGCCGCAGCCGCCAGGCCGAGCAGCACGAGCAGATGGAGCCAGGCGCGGCGCATGCCTTCTCCCTACACCCTCCGGTCCGGCCAGCGCAAACCGCGCCGGGCTGGCGCGCGCCCTGGACTGCGACTAGGGCAGAGCCATGGCGCCCATCTGCTTTCTTGACCGCGGCGATGGGGTGCGCCTTGCCTATGCGTTCACGCCCGGGCGGGGACCAACGGTCGTGTTCCTGCCTGGCTACATGTCAGACATGGGCGGAACCAAGGCGCTCTACCTCGAAGCCTGGGCAGAAGAGTCGGGCCGGGCCTTCCTCCGGCTTGACTATTCAGGCTGCGGCGCCTCAGAAGGCGCGTTCGCTGCTGGCACCATCCGTCGCTGGGCTGCAGATGCGCAAGCCATTATCGAGGCCGTCGCCGGAGGGCCGCTGGTCCTCGTTGGCTCATCGATGGGGGGGTGGATCATGCTGCACCTGGCGCTTGCCCTCGGTCCGCGGGTCGAAGCGCTGGTCGGCGTTGCTGCTGCGCCCGATTTCACTCGCTGGGGCCTCATGCTCACTGCGGCCGAAAAAGCCGAGCTCGCAAGGGGCAGGGACATTTTCCGGCCCTCGGCCTATGGCATGGAACCCTATCGCTACACACCCGCCCTCCTCGCGGACGGTGAGGCGGCCTGCCTGCTTGACACGCGGATCCCCTTCGCCGGCCCGGTCCGGCTGCTCCACGGCATGGCGGACCAAGATGTGCCCTACGCCGTCTCGCTGCGGCTTGCAAACGCGCTCACGTCGACCGACGTCCGGGTCCATCTCCTGAAGACGGGCGACCACCGACTCTCTACGCCCGCCGATCTTGCCCTGCTTGCCGCCACCCTCGAGGCCCTGCCATGACCCGATTTGCCGCCCTTCTTCTGCTCGCCGGCGCAGCCCAAGCGCAGGACCGCAGCTCCGCCGACCCGGAAATGGCAGCGCTCTATGCGGGCTGTGTCAACGCCATCGCCTCCAACCCGCAGCCGTCCGAGGAATTCGCCCGCGCCTGGGCGGCCGAGCGCAACGGCGGAGTCCCGGCGCGCCAGTGTCTCGGACTCGCCCTTGTCGCCCAGAAGAAATATGCCGATGCCGCCCGCGCCTTCGTGGACGCAGCCAAGCTTGCCGAGCAGCTGAGAAACCCGCTGGTGGCCGATCTTTGGGGCCAAGCCGGCAATGCGCTCCTGCTTGCGGGCGACGCGGCGGCTGCCATCGGCCATTTGACCAGCGCGATTGCCGCCACTGGCGAGCATGCCCCCTTGCTTTCCTCCGGCTTCCACCTCGACCGCGCCCGCGCTGCAGTTGAAGCCGGAGAGCTGGCCCTCGCCCGCCGCGACCTCGACCGCGCGACCAGCCTCAACCCCGAGGATCCGCACGCGCTCATGCTCTCAGCCGCGCTTGCCCGCCGCGAGGGGGACTTGGGCCGGGCCCAGCGCGACATTGCCGCCGCCTCGGCGCGTGCGCCATCCGACCCGGATGTCATGTTCGAGCAAGGCAATATTGCTGCTGCAAGTGGCGACCTGGCAACGGCCCGCCGGGTCTGGGAGATGGTCACGCGGGCCGCGCCTTCGAGTGATGCCGCGCGGCTCGCCCGCGCGCGGCTCGGCAGCTAGGCCGGCTTCGCGAAGACATAGCGGGCTGTCAGGCATCCGGAGCGGCGGCATCCGCGCCCTCAGAGCTTCCCATCCATCACCATGAAGATGAAGGCGAGCTCTTCTGCCACTTCGCGCAGCCGCTCGAACCGGCCGGACTTGCCGCCATGGCCGGCGCCCATGTTGGTCTTCAAGAGGATCGGATTGCGGCTGCCGCTCTCGGCCCTGAGCCGCGCCACCCACTTGGCCGGCTCCCAGTAGGTGACCCGCGGATCGTTGAGGCCCGCGGTCACGAGAAGAGCCGGATAGTCCTGCCGCTTGACCTGATTGTAGGGGGAAAGCGCAAGCAGCCGGTCGAAGGTGACGGGGTCTGTGGCCGGATTGCCCCACTCGGGGAACTCGCCCGGGGTCAGCGGCAGGCTTGCATCGAGCATGGTGTTGAGCACATCGACGAACGGCACATGTGCCACCACTGCCCGGAACGTCTCCGGCGCCTGGGTTGCAACCGCGCCCATGAGCCAGCCCCCAGCCGAACCACCGCTTGCCGAAGTCCGCTCCGGCGCTCCAAACCCGGCCTTGTGCAGTGCCCGGGTCGCATCGACAAAATCGTTGAACGTATTGGCTTTGCGGTCGAGCTTGCCATCGAGATACCAAGTGTAGCCCATGTCGTCACCGCCGCGGGCATGGACGATGGCATAGGCAAAGCCGCGATCGACCATCGAGAGGCGTAAGGCGGAAAAGCCCGGCGAAGTGCCAATGCCATAGGCACCATAGCCATAGACGTGAAGGAAGCCAGAGCCGTCCTTGCGATAGTCCTTGCGGTAGAGGATCGAGACCGGGACCCGGGCACCATCCCGCGCCGTCACCATCAGCCGCTCGCTCGCGTAGCGGGAGGGATCATAGCCAGACGGGATCTCCTGCACCTTCCTGACCGCAAGACGGTCGGCTGCGACATCATAGTCGTAGACGGTCTCGGGCGTGACCATCGAGGCATAGCTGAGGCGCAGCACTGGCGCATCCGGCTCGGCGTTGGTGCCAAGCGAGACAGTGCGGACCGCCTCCGGAAAGGCGACTTGCCGGGTTGTCCCGTCGGGGAAGATGAGGCTCAGCTGGTCGATCCCGTCCACCCGCTCCTCAAGCGCCAGATAGGAGGAAAAGGCGACGAGGCCGCGGAGGTAACGACGGTTGGAACCTGCAATCCGCGTGGTCCAGGTGCCGGGGTCGGCGACAGGCGCGGTGGCCAAGCGGAAATTGGGGTGGGTGTCGTTGGCGAGGATGAAGAGCGTGTCCCCCCGGCTGTCGACGGAATAGCGCATGCCCGGAGCGAACGGGCGCACCAGCCGCGCCGGCGCCTCCGGGTTCGCCGCATCGACAAGGCGGACGTCGTTCGCACCCGATTCGGACGTGGTAATCAGGATGAAGCGGCGGTCCTGGGTCCGGTCGATCGCGACCCAGCGCGTCGTCTCCTCCTTGTGGAGCAGCCGGTCATTGCCAGGTGCGCTGCCAAGCCAGTGGAGCCGCACTCTGTCTGGCCGCCATTCGGCACTGGTCTGGGTCCACACCAGGCCTTTGGAGTCGGTGGTCCAGACCGGCTGGCCGAAACTGTCAGAAGCAACGGTGACAACGTCTTGGCCCGAGGCGAGGTCGCGGATCCGCAGTTCGAACCGCTCGTCGCCGCTGGTGTCCGCCGACCAGGCGAGATACCGCCCATCGGGCGAGACAGCCGCTGCCCCCAGCCGGAAATAGGGCTTTCCTTCGGCAAGTGCTGGCTCGGAGAGGATCAGCTGGGCCTCGCCGCCCTTGCGCGGGCGGCGATACCAGTTGCGATACTGGGCGCCCGTCTCGAACTTCCACCAGTAGAGCCAGTCTCCGTCCGGATAGGGGACGCTTTCGTCATCCTCCTTGATTCGCCCTTTCAGCTCGGCGAACAGGGCGTCCTCGAGCGTGGAGGAGCCCGCCATCCGCGCTTCCCGATAGGCGTTTTCCGCCTCGAGATAGGCGAGAATCTCCCGGTTTGTGACCTTGGGATAGCCGGGGTCGCGCAACCAGCGGTAGGGATCAGGCACGGTGCGGCCGTGCATCTGGATCTGGTCATCACCCCGCCGCGCAACCGGGGGGCTCAAGGGCATGTTCATGGCGAATCCAGGTATGGGAACGAGGGCAAGGGGTGACAGGCTCGCCGCGCCAAGAAGGTCGCGGCGGCGCACGGCGGTGTCGTCAGGCATGGCGCTTCCTTGCCCATGCAATAGCCCAGTCGTAAAGGCGGGTGAAGGTGGCGTTGGTTGCGTGCCCGCAAGCGCCGGGCTAGCGCATGGGTGGAAGGGTAAGGCGAATGCTCCAGGTTTCCCGCGCGGATGTCCGCCATGATCCATTTCCCCATGTGGTGACCGCGAACCTCCTGCCCGACGATCTGTTCGCCGCGCTGAAGGCCGACTGGCCGGCCGGCGACGCCTTCGAGGCAACCGCGGGTGCAACCGGAAGCGTCGGCAGCCGGGCCGGCAAGGGGACCGGCTTCGACATCTACCGGGGCGACCCGGCCTATGACGCCCTCATCGCCCGCTCGGCCGCCTGGGCCCGTTTCGACGGCTGGATCAATTCGCCCGCCTTCGTCGAAACCTACCTAGACCTGTTCGGACCCGAGGGCGAGGCTATGGGAATCAGGGCCGAGATCGACCCGGCGCGCTACGACCGCCATTTCATCGAGCCGCGCGAAAAGCTCACCGATCATGCAACGCTCGGCGAGAGGATCGGCAACGTCGCCCGGAAGTTCACCCGCGGGCTGAAGCCGAGGACCCCGGTCGATCTCTTCACCCGGCTCGACATCACCCGCTCGCTCGGCGGCTATGCCAAGCCGCCGCATTGCGACCGAGCCAATCGCCTCTGCTCGCTCATCGTCTATTTCAGCGACGCCGAGGAGACTGGGCTTGAGGGCGGCGATCTCCTCATCTACAAGGCGAAACGGGAGGTCTCAATCACAGAGGCGCCGCGCCATCCGCGCCCGGAGGATGTCGAGATCGTCACCCGGTTGAAGCCGCGCGCCAACCAGGGCGTCTTCTTCCCCTGCTGCAACACCAGCTATCATGGGGTTACCGCCATCACCAGCCAGGGGGTGGCGCGCGATTTCCTCTACATCAACATCTCGGCCCGAACCGGCAGCCTCTGGTAGTCAGCGACGGACGAGGACGAGGGCGACGAGGATCAGGGCCGCGCCGGCGATTTCGAGGGGGCCGAGGCGGTCGCCGAGGAGAAGGACGCC